>PMLN01000098.1 GCA_003158885.1 Anaerolineae bacterium | reverse complement strand
ATGGCCGCCTCGAACTCCTTTTGAGCGCCCTCCGTTATAAGGATATTTCCTATACTGCCTCCGACTCCGTACAGTATCTGCATCCCGGCCGTGCCGCGGAAATAAGGTTCAATGAACAGGTTGTGGGTGTATTCGGTGAGTTGCATCCGCTTGTCAGGGAGAAATATAAACTCGGTGATTCGCCGGTGCTTGTTGCGGATCTCGATCTCGAAAGACTGCGCACCCTGAATCCCATCTACGCCATTACCCCGGTTCCTGAATTTCCTCCGGTTTTGGAAGATATCGCCGTGATTGTGGATGAAGCGATCCCCGCCTCACGCCTCGAAGCGTTGATCCGCCAGACAGGTGGAAAGAGCCTGACAAATGTCCGCTTGTTCGATCTTTATCGCGGCGATCAAATTGGCGCGGGCAAAAAATCGCTGGCTTATAATCTCACCTACCAGGCCCCCGATAAAACGTTGACCGATGCCGAAGCCGCAGCGATCCGCAACAAGATCGTAAAGCGCTTGGAACAGGAGCTTGGTGCCAAGTTGAGAGGTTAAACAAACGGGATGCAGGGTACTTGCCTGCATCCCGTTTGCATGGGTATACTTGTGCAGAACGATAATATCTTACTGGAGGCTGTTATGAATAATAAAACTACCGGCATTATAGCTACTGTTGCGGCCGCTGTGTTATGCGGATGTCCCGGCCTTTTCTTGTGCTTGTTCGGCGCATTGTCGGCGGCCGGACGCGGGACATTTACAAGCCAATTTGGCACAGGTGCCATCCATCCTTTGATAGGCTTGGGCTTGATGCTCTTATCAGTAATTCTCATTGCTATTCCAGTTGTGGTTGGCTTCTTTACGCTTCGCAATAAACCTGCTGCTCCAAATAATACCACCCCCATTCCGCCTGCTTCATAAAAAAGAGCGGCGGCCGTTTTGGCCGCCGCTTTTCTTTAATTGACTTTGATGGTCAACGAGAGGGAACAGAAGCTTGTCACACCTGCTCTCAAGCTCCATCTGGTTGTATACCTGCCCGTTCTATTGGGCGCGGTCACATCCACGCCCAAAGTAACTGACCCGCCAACACCCACCGCTGATGGAATTTTCTCTTCGTTGACCGTGGCTAAATTCGTGCCGCTGGCGAAGACAAAATCCACGACAGTTGGATCCCAGACAATCCCTCCATCATTCATCACTTTCCACTTGACGGTAAAGGCCGTCTTGCCATTCATGTCAGTACCGTCCTTTGGATTCTGCGAAATGAAATTACAGGAATATCCTCTTAAAGTGCCAATGGGCGTTGGCGAGGCCACAATGAAAACAAAAGTCGGTGTGGCCGTGGGCGTCTCGGACGGGATCAGGGTTGGAAAAGGCGTAACACTGGGAGTCAGGGTGGGAGGAATGAGTGCGGCGGTTTGAGTGGCGGCTGCCCCGGCGGTTTGTGCAACCATCAAATTGATCGCGCCCGGCAGGGGCGTGGGAATCTGCTGATTCGCCGCAAGTGTGGATATATCGCAACTGAGGACTAATAGAACTGTCGCAAAGAGCAGCGGCCATCGGCGTTTCAATTGCAGTTTCATACGCTTCTTCCTCGACTCAACTATGTTCCGCACTAGCAATCACTATTTCACGACGATTATGAATTGTAAACACTCGCTGTTCTGCATGTCTTCCAGTTTCCAATACATGGCATAGGTGCCTGGTTTGCTGGGAGCGATCCCACCGTACGGGCCAAAGGCTTCAGTCTGGCCCGGCTTGAGCGAGTTCGCTTGTATGGGACCCGTGCCAAGCGCGGCCGCCAAAAAATTTGTGCCGTACTGAAAAGTCAGATCGGGACCACCAGAACATGAACTGCCTTCGCACCATCGCTGCGTCCCATTATTGAGAAGCGTCCACTTCACATTAAAGTGATCGCCGGGGGCAAACACCGTGTAATCTAATGGTCTCCAATCTTCTTGACCGCAAGAATATGCCAGCGGCGAAGGAACACCGCCTCCACCACCGCTGCCTCCGCCAGCCGAGGTGGAGGTTGCAATCAACGGAATTACGGGCGTCAATGTGGGAAACGGCGAGGGCGTCAGCATGATCGTCGCTGTTTCGGTTGCCGCAGGTTGTTGTGCTTCCACCGTCTGCGCCACAAAAGTGCCAACCTGGTTTTGAGCTTCTACGGTCGAAGCCACCGAAGTTTGAACCAGCAATTGAACCTGTTGCGGGTTCGGCTGCGCCGTACAAGCCGCCAGGAACGCGGCCAAGGCCAGCGCCACGAGGAATGATTTACGGAAAGCTTGCAATGTGGTTTGTTCTGTAACCATGGAATTCTCCTTTAGTAGATTAAGCTTCATCATGATGAGCAGGTTCGCCGGTGCCAATGCCAAGCGGCTGCCATTTCTTTGAATCTTTCAAGCGATGCTGGATGCCATTGCGATCATGGATTTCATCGAAGCCCGAGGGCTTGATGAACATTTCATCACCGTCCAACAAGCCGGTCAGTCCGGCTTGACCGGGTTCCATGCGTTTGCTTTGGCAATACTTGCATGTCTTCGGGTCATGCGCCTTGTATTCCGTCGGCTCTTCATAGCTCGTCACATAACCTTCGTAGTTGCGCACGATGACCTTGTGATCCGACATGCTGAGCAGGTAGTTCGGCATCACGGGAATTTTTCCGCCGCCGCCGGGTGCATCCACGATAAACTGCGGAACGGCATAACCGGATGTGTGGCCGCGCAAACCCTCGATGATCTCGATGCCCTTCGCGACGGGTGTGCGGAAATGTCCCGCGCCTTCGACCAGGTCGCATTGATAGAGGTAATACGGGCGCACGCGGATGCGCGTCAACTTCTGGACCAGTTCGCGCTGGATGTGTACGCAGTCGTTGATCCCCGCCAGCAGCACCGACTGGTTGCCCAATGGAATTCCTGCGCGGCACAGGCGGTCACAGGCATCCGCCAGTTCCTTGGTAATCTCGTTCGGATGGTTGACATGGATATTTAGCCACAGCGGATGGAACTTGCTGAGCATATCACACAATTCCTGTGTGATGCGCATGGGCAGGAACACGGGAACCCGCGAACCGATACGGACAATTTCGATGTGGGGAATCTCGCGCAGGCGGGTTAGGATCTCTTTAAGGATTTTTGGGGCCAGCACCAGCGGGTCACCGCCGGAAAGCAGTACATCGCGCACTTGCGGGGTCCGTTTGAGATATTCGAGTTGCATTTCGAATTCCTGGCGCGAAAACGTCGCACTCGGGTCTCCAACGATCCGTGAGCGTGTGCAATACCTGCAATAGGACGCGCATTGGGTTGTGACCAGCATTAACACTCTGTCCGGATACCGGTGTACCAGCCCCGGAACGGGCGAGTGGCGATCCTCCGCCAGTGAATCTTCCATCATGGCGGTGAAGGCTTGCAATTCCTCTGCGCGCGGGATGATCTGCTTGCGGGTTGGATCTTCGGGATCATCCGGGTCGATCAGGGAGATGAAATAAGGTGTGACCTCCACGCGGAACAAGCCGCTGGTATTCAAAGCTTTTTTTTCGGATTCGGTCAATGGAATGACTTTTTCGATCTCTTCTGCACTGTTCAAACGATGGCTTAATTGCCAGCGCCAATCGTTCCACTTTTCATCGGGAACATCGGCATAAACAGGAGCACGTCTGGAAAGGAGAGGGGTATACATGGGTTTTTCCTCCGGTAATTATAAGGATTACTTAGACGACGACTAAGGCACGACCGGAGGAACACGGAGGATCGTGATCCGGGCGATAGAATCCAGCATTATAAACGCAAATATATTCCATCGTTCTTAAGTGGTAGACAACCTTCCTACCATTGTAAAAGCAAACGGAGGGATGGTCAACCTGCCTTTAAGGGAAAAGTATTAAAACGCGCTCATTTTTGTGGGGAGGTGTACAATCGATTTGGAAAGTCGAACAAGGAACAACCCATGGCAAATGTAGCCGTCCTTACGGATAGTGTGGCCAGCCTGCCTGAAACGTTCTTGAAAAACTTGAACATCACGACGGTTGCCTATTATATTCATCGTGGTGAAGAGGTTTTGCGGGACCTGGTCACTATTCAACGGGAAGAATTCCTGCGCTGGATGATAACCGCCAAATTCGTCCCTACCACCGCCAGCCCCGGCCCCGGTGATTATTTCAACGCCTATAAGCATTTGATCGAGGCCGGCTATCGGGAAATCGTCAGCATCCACATGACCGCCAAAGCCAGCGGCGGATTTCAAGCCGCGACCGTGGCCCAATCCATGCTAAAGGAATCCGACCCTGAAATCAACCTTGAAGTAATTGACTCGCGTACCACTTCGCTTTCTCAAGGCTGGATGGTGCTCGAAGCGGCGCGTGCCTCGCTGGCGGGCCTCGGGTTGAACGAAATCACGAACCTCGTAAAAAATATGATCCCCATCTCTCATATGATCCAAACGGCGGATACGCTTCGCTACCTTTATCTGGGTGGGCGCATCGGCAAGGCTCAAAACCTGCTGGGCAGTATGCTCAACATCAAGCCGCTGATCGGCATAGAGAATGGCGAAATTGCCCCGCTTGGCAGGGCCCATAGCCGGGGGCAGGCTTATCAGCAAATGGCCGAGATGGTTGCTCAAGCCATCGGTCAGGGCAAAGCCAAGGTTGCCTACGTTCATGCCGGTGCTCTTCATGAGGTGGAGAAGATCAAGGAATTGGTGGAGTCAAAAGTGAACGTGGTCGAGTCGATGTTCGCGGAACTCTCGCCGGCTCTGGCAGTTCACACCGGGCCAGGCACGGCCGGGCTGTGTTACTATCCGGTTAAAGATTGAGAAATGGATTGGGAGCAGGCAGCCAGGCCTGCTCTTTCTTTATCGGATAAAATGTGGAGATATGATGATGTCGCGCCGCCGCTCGATCCGTCCGAGGCGACCGTGTTTGCCGCCCTCAAGATCATCATGGAATTCATCGCGGTGATCGCCAGGGCAAGGCAGACCAGATAATCCATGGAAATCAATGTGGAGGAGCTTGAAGTGATCCATAATAGGGCAAAGGAGCGCTTTGAGATCTGGATTGACGGGACGCTCTCGGAGCTGGATTATCGCTTGCAGGGTCATACGTTCATCATAGTTCATACCGGTGTCCCATCGGCGCTGGAGGGACATGGCATTGCGGGGCGCTTGACGCAGACTGCTCTTGATTATGCTGCCGGAGAATCAGTGAGCGTCCTCCCGCTGTGTTCGTATGCTTCTGCCTACATTCGGAGACATCCCCGTTATAATAACCTGGTAGATCAGAATCCATCCAAATGATTGTGAGGCGCGAATATTAAGATGCATGACCTCGATAATTTTTCCGAATTCAAGAAACTCGATCCGCAAAACATGCTAGGCGAAATTGACGGTTTGCCGGATCAATTGAAGTCTGCCTGGGAATTAGGCCAGACGATGCCCCTGCCGGATGCGAAGAATGTTCAACGCCTCGTGGTCGCAGGCATGGGCGGTTCCGCCATTGGTGCCGATCTGGTGGCTTCTGCTGTTTTACAAACTTGTACGGTGCCGGTTTTCGTCCATCGTGATTATGGCCTGCCCGCTTTTGCAAAGGGCCGCGAAACCCTCGTGGTTTTGTCTTCGCATTCCGGTAACACGGAAGAGACGCTCGCCTCATTTGATGCTGCGGTGGCGAATCAATGCAATATGATTGTCATCAGTACGGGTGGTGAATTATCGAAACGCGCCAAAGAAAAGGGCATTCCGGTCTGGACATTCGTTCATAACGGTCAGCCGCGCGCCGCGGTCGGCTTCTCGTTCGGGTTGCTGTTGGCTTTGTTTGCAAGATTGAAGTTGATCCCCGACCCAGGCAGCGCTTTGCAGGAAGCCGTTTCAGCGATGAAGAAATCGCAGGAGCATTTGCGTGCCGAAGTGCCGGCTGTCAACAATCCCGCCAAACGTTATGCCGGTCAATTGATGGGTCGCTGGGTCACGGTTTTCGGCGCAGGCCCGCTCGCACCCGTCGCGCGCCGCTTCAAGGGGCAGATCAATGAAGTCGCCAAAGCCGGAGCCAACTTTGAATTCCTGCCTGAAGCGGACCATAATACACTGGCAGGAACCATTCATCCGGAAGAAGTGCTGATGCCGCACACCCTGGCGCTCTTCCTGCGCTCCCCTTCGGATCATCCGCGCAACCGTTTGCGTGTGGATTTGACCAAACAAGCCTTCATGCTCAAAGGCATTAACACGGAATTTCTCGATGGTCGCGGCGAATAAATGCTCGCTCATATGTGGACGTTAATTTTATTCGGAGATTATGTGGCGTATTATCTTGCGATGGCCTATGG
>PMLN01000380.1 GCA_003158885.1 Anaerolineae bacterium | reverse complement strand
CTTCCAAGCAAGCACGCAAAGCGCAAGTGCGCTCCGTGGTGAATGATTCAGAAACCCACGAAATTAGCCACTTCCCCAATCACCAGGATCAGGAAACAAAATCGTCTTGTGATTCGTCGTTAACCTATTGAAAGGAGTAACCCATGCAAAAACACTTGAAATTCTTCCCGGCCCTCATCATCCTGCCGATGCTTTTTTCCGCCTGCGGCGCCCTGCCCGGACCCGCACCATCGGCCAACCTGGCGAAATCCTCCGTTCAGCGCGTGACCAATCCCAATGTCAGCCAAAGCGATTTGACCGCGCTCGTCAACGGAAACAATGCCTTCGCCATCCACCTGTACGAAAGCTTGCGCTCGCAAAATGGGAATCTGGTCTTTTCACCCTACAGCATTTCCCTGGCCCTAGCCATGACCTATGGAGGTGCGCGCAATCAGACCGAATCCCAGATGGCGCAAACCATGCAATTCAATCTGCCGCAAGCGCAACTGCACCCGGCTTTCAATTCCCTCGATCTCGAACTGATGAACGAGGGCAAGGCACAAGGCAACAATATCCAGCCCCTGCAGCTCAATATCGCCAACGCAGTCTGGGCTGAACAGACCTATCCCTTCCAACAGTCCTACCTCGACTTGATCGCCCAGGATTACGGAGCCGGCATCCAACTGGCGGATTTCGTCAAGAACTACGAGGCCGCGCGCAAGAACATCAACGACTGGGTCAGCCAACAGACGAAGAACAAGATCAACGACCTGCTTGCCCCAGGTTCCGTCGATGCCATGACGCGTATGGTATTGGTCAATGCCATTTATTTCAAAGCCGATTGGGATGTTCCCTTTGATAAAAATAATACGTCTGATGCGGATTTCACCCTTTTGGATGGAACGCAGAGCAACGTCAAGATGATGAACAACGGCGAGTTGGACCTGCCTTATATCCAGGGAGACGGTTATCAGGCCGTGGAACTACCCTATCAGGGAAACAGTGCGGCGATGGATATCATCCTGCCTGACGCAGGCAACTTCCAAAACTTCGAGTCGGCTTTGGATGCGGGCAAGCTGAACAATATCTTCAATTCCATGCAATCCACGCCGATCGCACTCGGCCTGCCCAAATTCAGCTTCACAACCGACTTTTCCTTACACGATCAACTCCAGGCACTCGGCATGACGGATGCCTTCGACCCCAATAAAGCCGACTTCTCTGGCATGACCGGCAACCATGACCTGTACATCGGCAACGTGATCCACAAGGCCTTCGTGGCCGTGGATGAAAAAGGCACGGAAGCCGCGGCCGCGACCGCGGTCATCATGGAAGCGATGAGCGCTCCCATGCAAAAGGTGCATCTGGTCGTTGACCATCCATTTATCTTTATCATCCGCGACCTCAAGAGCGGACAAATCCTGTTCATCGGGCGGGTTCTAAATCCTGCAGCACAATGAGATGAACTTGACCGAGAAGAGAAAAAATAAACACAAAGGGCACAAAGTACACGAAGGGGAAAGCACCGGTTTTGGGGAGCGACGTTATCCTAATAACGGGATAACTGTCATGACGATCTTTTCAACCTGTCATTCCTCGCGAGGAGTGACAGGTTGATCCTTTGCAATCAATCCGGTTTTCTGGGTATACTTAACGCATGAATGCACTAGCCCAATTCGAATCCCGTCTCCCGGCAGAGGCGCGCTCTGCAATCAAACAACTCAAATCGCCCTTCGATGTACAGGAATACCTGCAAAGCCTGACCTACAAAGGCGAAGTGCGCGACCGCTCACCGCTCAATGTGATCCTGGATAAGCAATGTCACTGTCTCGATGGCGGTTTTTTAGGTGCGCTGTTATTGTGGAAATTAGGCTTCAAGCCGCTGGTGATCGATATCCAACCCGATCCCGGCATGGACGATGACCACGTGCTGGCCTTGTTCCAGCGCGATGGCCGCTGGGGTGCGGTGGCCAAAACCAATTACGTCAACCTTGGCTTCCGGGAGGCGGTGCATAAGAACCTGCGCGAACTGGTGATGACCTATTTCGAGCATTATGTATCCATCCATCAACTAAAAGTGTTACGGGGCTACACGCGTCCCTTCGATGCGTCGAAATTTCCGCTCACGGATTGGGGCTGGGACGAAGAAAGCACAACCAAACTGTATAAGAAGTTTTACGCTCGCAAGATGACCCCACTGATCACGAAGAAAATGGCCGGGCGATTAAGCCCTGTCACAGATCGCACCTACGCCGCTGAAATTATGTATACGAATTTGAATGAGTCGTTTGGGAACAGAAAAGAATAATTGCCTGCCGACCAATCTCACCAGCGCTTTCGGCAGACGCAAGTCCCGGTCGCTAAATTATTTGCAATCGCAGTTAGATTCGGAAAATCCAATATGAAAAGGGAATAAAACTTCGACCATGAACATCCTCCCCGTCAAAACCAAGCACGAGCTCAACGCTTTCATTGACCTGCCCTACCACCTATATAAGGATGATCCCGTCTTTGTGCCACCGCTACGCGACGAACAGCAGGGGCAATTTGACGTAAAGCGCAATCCTCTGCTCGAGCACTGCACATATCAGTTGTTCCTGCTCGAAGACAACGGCAAAGCCATCGGGCGCATTGCGGCGTTTATGGATACGCTGGCGCTCGACTTCTGGAAACAACCCATCGGGCTCTTCGGTTATTTCGAGTGCATTCAAAACCCGCAGGCGGCGCGCCTGCTGCTCGAGACGGCACGCGATTGGCTCAAAGCGCGCGGCATGAAGTCCATGCGCGGCCCATGGACGTTTGTCTCACAGGAATGGGGCATGGTAGTCGAAGGCTTTACACCCTCACCGATCGTCATGGCTCCCTATAATCCCGCTTTCTATAATGAATACCTAACGGACTTTGGTCTACAAAAGGTCAAGGACTTGCTGTGCTGGTATATCTCTGCCAAGGAAGGTTACGACATCCCGCCGCGCATCCTGGAACTCACTGATGGGGTGGCAAAACGCTATGGCATCCACGTGAGGCCGGTTGACATGCACCGCTATGAAGACGAAGTCAAACTGATCGTTGAACTCTCCAACTCCAGCATCATTGATAACTGGGGATATTCGCCCGTGACCGAAGCGGAAGTACAGGCGACCGCGCGCGATCTCAAACCCGTGATTCAACCCAAGGCGGTATTGTTTGCAGAAGATGCCAAGGGGCGTCCGGTCGGGTTTGCCATTGCGAT
>PMLN01000221.1 GCA_003158885.1 Anaerolineae bacterium | reverse complement strand
TGCGCGTTCCACCGTGCTGTGGGGGCACGTGCTGACCTCGCTGGTATCCAACGCTATTTCGGTTGTCGTCATCATTCTCGTTGCGCTCGTTATGGGCTTCCGCTCGTCGGCGGGGGTACTGTCATGGCTTGCCGTGGCCGGTATACTCGCGCTGTTTACGCTGGCCTTGACATGGATCGCGGCGATTGCCGGACTGTCCGCAAAATCGGTGGACGGTNNCGAAAACCAGCCGGTGACCTCAATAGTGGACGCCATCCGTGCGTTGCTGTCAGATCAACCGGTGGGCAATGATATTTGGATTGCGCTCGTGTGGTGCGTTGGGATTATGCTCGTGGCTTATGTCTTTGCGGTGCGGGCGTATAAAAAGCGGGTGTGAAAAACAATACTTCGCCAAAAATAGCTTGAGAAAATAGGGTTTTTTGTAGTAGAGTAGAATTCCGCCAGGACCAAAACTCATCACAAAAAGCCCATGATCAGCGACCCTTACTCGCTTGTAGTTACCTTGCCGACGTGACGGAACTGTCCGGCCTGTATGCCTTTGCGTTCCGCCATGACCAGGCTCAATAGCTGCATGGGCAGGATTTCAACCAATGGACGCGAGTTCTCGCTGGTAATGGGTAGCAGCACGGTTTGAAGCTGGGGTTCTGGTTTGGAATCCAGCCACAGAACACGCCCCCCAAGCGAAACGATCTCCAATCCCAGTCTTCGATTCAACTCAAGTGTTTCTGCTGAGCCTGCAAAGATCATGGCGATAAACCCGTTTGAGACAAGTTCAAGCGGGCCGTGACGGAAGTCTGCCGAATGCAATCCTTCGAAAGCACATTTGGCCGCCTCCTTGTTGATCAGGGAGCCGTTCCACACTGCGCTCATCGAAGCGCCGCGGCCAAGCAGGAAGAGCTTATCAAAGTTGCCCAAAAGCGAATCAAGCTCCTGCATGTGCGCCTGCCAGCCTGAGAGATAAACATCCATGGCCTCTGAAGCAGCCGATAAATCCTGGATTGCAAGTTCAGTGTTTCCGCCGCTTAGTTGAATGGCGGCCAGCAGATTGACAGCCAGCATGTTCACGTATGTTTTGGTGCTTACAGTTGCCTCAGCCCCGGCATGGATGGGGAGGCTGAGGTTGGCGCCCAAGGCCAATGGACTGGCAGGGTCGTTGACGAAAGCCAGAACGCAAGCCGGAGGTTTGTCTTGGATGGCTTCCAGCAGATGGATCAGTTCGGCGCTCCGTCCGGATTGGGAATTGAGCCAAAGCAGTGTGCGCGGCCCGATCAGCCCATTCAGGGAGTGGAGCAGTTCCGCAGAGTTGACGAGTTGGATGGGAAGTGCCTGCTTCGCAAGCTGCAGGAAGGCGGGATAAGCGGCATTGTAAGAGGAACCCATTCCGCTGATAATAATGCGATCAAAATCACCTCTTTTCAGACGATTGGCAATATCTTCCAAGTCTGAGGTTGAATAGGCCTGCAGCGCATCACGCAAAGCCGAGGGCTGGGACAGGATATCGGAAATATATGGATTCATAAGGACTCCGAAGCCCAGGAGGCTACTCCAATGACACCGGCATTGTCGCCCAATTTTGCCTGTACCACCTCCACTTGCTCAACCGGCATGATGTGAACATTCGCTCGCAATGACCGGCGTATCGGTTCGAGCAGCAGCTCGCCGGCTTGTGAGACGCCGCCTGCGATGATGATCCTGCGCGGACCGATCGAAGTGCAGATATTCGCCGCGGCAATGCCTATATAAAAGCCCGCCTTTTCGTAAATGTCTTTTGCGACTTCGTCGCCGGCTTTTGCCGCGTTTGCGATCAGTTCCGGCGTGATCCGGTTCAAGTCACACTCACACATGTCGGCAATGCAGGTGGTCAGACCCTGTATCACGGCCCTCAACCCCATGGCGGTAATGGCCGGCCCGGATGCATACGCTTCCACACAGCCGCGCGTCCCGCATCCGCAAACGGGACCATTGAAGTCAATGACCGTATGACCGAGTTCCCCGCCTGTGCCGCCAATGCCGAGATGGAGTTTATTGTTGATCACCAATCCGCCGCCGATGCCCGTGCCAATCGCAAAGACGGCAACCGTGTCGAAACCGCGGCCCGCGCCGAAGCGCCATTCGCCGTTGGTGATCGAACGCACATCGTTCAAGAGAAAGGTTCTCAGGCCGGTGGATTTTGCAATCGTATCGCGCAATGGGATATGCGGCCATGTGCCGGGCAGGTTCGGAAGGAATAAGGTTTCGCCTTGTTCCAAATCCATTACGCCCGGGACGCCGATGCCGATACCGCCGATCTCAGCCTTGTTCATTTTGGCGGAATCAATCAATTCCAAAAATAATTCTGCCATCCGCTGCATCACGGCCTCGCATCCTTCGCGTGCCAGCGTCGGGATCTTCATCTGATGAAGTACGGTGCCGTTTTCGACGTCCACAATGGCCGCTCGCAGGTTGGTGCCGCCCAAATCACATCCGATATATGCCTTCATAGGATCACTCCCATTCTGAAATTCGCCTTATGCCGGATATCTCCGGGATTCTCGCAGGCGGTGTGCCTTTTCTCCAGGAACCGAGACATAACGCCCATAATTAAATTTCACCCCTTCCCAAGGGAGAGGGGTGAAAGACAAAAGGTTTGCCGCCTGGGGTTAGTGAATATACGGTTTAAGTATATCCCGCGAAAGGTAGAAGCCGCGCTTGACGAGTTCTTCATCGCCCTCGTAAACACGGTCTTCATGTTCGATGCTGACGACATAGTCATAGCGGGCGGCTGTCAATGCCGCGAAGAATTTGGCCCAATCCATGTCGCCCAAGCCGGGCAGGCGCGGGACTTGCCAGCCCATGCCTTGTGAAAGCACACCGTTGTGATACAGGCCTTCGTGATCGATGTGCAGGTCTTTCGCATGGACATGGAAGATCCTGGCGGCGAATTCCCGTATCACGCGTTCGTAATCGATCATTTGAAGGATCAAATGCGACGGGTCGAGGTTCAAGCCAAAGTTATCATCGGGGATGATCTCCCACATCTTGCGCCAGATGGCGGGCGTGCTGGCAAGGTTGTTGCCGCCGGGCCATTCGTCATAGGAGAAGATCATCGGACAGTTTTCGATCCCAATTTTAACGCCGCGTTCCCGGGCAAACTTGACGATCGGAGGCCACACTTTCGCATACTGCTCGAAATTCGCAGGCACGGTCTTATCCTTGTCCTTGCCGATAAAAGTCCCCACCACGGGAACTTCCAGGAGCGCCGCCCCTTCGATCACCTTCTTCAGGTGGCCGATCACTGTTTCGCGGTGCTCTGCATCGGGGTGGAGTGGATTCGGATAATAACCCAGAGCAGAAATCGTCAGCCCGTAACCATCCAGCATTTTGAGAATCTCTTTTGCCTTGGGTTTGTCCAAAGCGTCTACATCAACATGGGTCACGCCCGCGTAACGGCGCGTCGCTTTTTCAAGCGGCCAACATGCGATCTCGATGGCCTGAAAACCGCTCTGCGCGCCCCATTGGGCGGCTTGTTCGAGTGTGTTGCCGGGTAATGCCGCGGTGAAGAAACCGAGTTTCATTTCTGTCTCCTTTATTTGACTTTGATCCAGACCTTCTCGCGTGCGCTTCGCTCGATGGCTTCGCACAATTGCATTTCATAATGACCATCGGCAAAGGTGGGAAAGTCGGGTGTCTTCGTGTAATCACCGGCCAAAATATAACTATAGATTTTGGCATAGAGCTGTTTGAATGTATCCGGAAAGCCCTCGTTATGCCCGCCAGGGTAGGAAGCCACCGCGCGTGCCTCGGCGGACAGCAGCGCTGGATCTTTCATTAGAACTTGATTGGGTTCCGCACGCTGACCGATCCACAACTCATTTGACTTTTCTGAATCCCAAGCCAGGGATGACTTGGAACCGTTGATTTCGTAAAAGAGGCGGTTCTTCCTCCCCGATGAAACCTGTGAGACGGTTAACACGCCACGCACACCATTTTCATAATGCAGGATGATTGTGGCGTAATCTTCGGTGTGAATGGGTTGGTCAATGGTATCTTCAGGCGTCAGCATTTTCCCGGTAAAAGTTTCCAATGGCTTGGCGGGTTTCTTGCGGATCGGGTGAACTGTTTTGAAGTCTGCAAAGACCTCGTCGATGTGCAGGCCGGTAATGAAAGTAAGCAGGTCGAGCCAATGAGAGCCGATATCGCCCACCGCACGCAGAGTTCCGCCCAGATCCGGTTCCAGGCGCCAGTTCCAGTCAGTGGGGAGCAGCAGCCAATCCTGCAAATAAGAACCTTGCAGGATGAAGATGTCCCCCAGTTGTCCGCTTTGTACCATGCTGCGTGCCTGCTGCGACATGGGATACATGCGGATGTTGAAGTTGACCGCATTGACGAGTTTCTTGTCCGCCGCGAGTTTGACAAGTTCCCCGGATTCTTTCGTGTTCATCGCCAGCGGCTTTTCGCAGATGACGTGCTTGCCTGCCAGCAGGGCGGCTTTGGCGTGAGGATAATGAAGATAATTCGGGGTGGCCAGGTGCACCACATCGATATTCGGGTCGGCCAGCATGGCATCCAGCGAACCATAAGATTGCGGGATGCCCAACTCTGCGGCTTTTTGTTCAGCCTTTTCCTTGGTCTCCTCAGCCAGACCCATGACCGTGATCCCGTTACGGCGCAAGCCTTCGACGTGTGCCGGGCCGATAAAGCCCGTGCCTGCCACGCCCACGCCGATGTTCTGCTTGCTGAGTTTCTTTTCCATGATGATGTCTCCGATGCCTAATGGGATTCTAAGTCGGGTGCTTTATGCGCGGCCTCTTCCTTCATCCGCTTGAAGTCATCGAGAATGAGGGCGGTCGCCGTCGCCCCGCAGCGAGTTGCACCGGTATCGATCACATCCAGAAGCGCGGGCAATGTGCGCACCCCGCCCGCGGCCTTTACCTGCACCTTTTCGCTGACGTTCTTTCGCATCAAGCGCAGATCGTCGAGGGTCGCGCCGCTGGGTGCGAAGCCGGTGGATGTTTTTACCCAGTCCGCTCCCGCCTCTTCCGATAGTTTGCATGCCAATACTTTTTGTTCGTCCGTCAGATATGCATTTTCAAAGATCACTTTTACTTTTACGCCGCGCGCATGAGCTGCGTCGCAGACGGCTTTGATGTCAGCGCGGACGCTATCGTTTTTGCCGGAGCGCAATTGACCGATGTTCAGCACCATATCCAGTTCCACGGCGCCGTCATCCATGGCTTGCTGCGCCTCGGCCACTTTGGTGGAAGTCAGGTGGGCGCCGTGAGGGAACCCGATGGTGGTGCTGACCTTGACATCCGAATCCTTCAGCAGTTTCTTCGCTAATTTAACGTCACACGGTTTAACACACACGGTCGCGGTATGGTAACGGGCGGCCAGTTCACAACCGGCAATCACATCCGCCTCGGTAAGTTCAGGCCGCAAAAGCGAGTGATCGATCACTTTCGCAAGTTGTTCGTAGGTGATGGTTTTGCTGTTCAAAGCAGTCATGGAATCTCCGGGGGTATATTTCTTAAGGACTTTACGGTTTACGCCACAAGTCAATCGGTTTCTTAACCTTGGGAGGCTGATAAGGAAAATCAATGCGGCGGCCTTCACCGGCGGATTGGTATGCGGCGTACATGATCTTCAAAACTTCACGGCCGTCTTCGCCGGTTTCCATCGGCGCTTCCTTGCCGAGCACATTGTTGACAAAGTGCTGCATTTCCTGCGGGAAACCGTAGTTCCAGGTTTCCTCGAACATCGTGAAAGTATACCCTTTGGTCGTGCCGGCCTTCTCGACCGCGTACCCGTAACCTTCCTCGGAATAAGTCAGGAGCGAACTGCCGCGCAGCAGGTCGGCGCGGGTGTGCCCCTTATTGCCGTAGATTTCACAGCGATCATCCACGCCGCCGCCCTTGGCCCAGCTGTTCTCGATCATGGCGATCTTATTGCCCTCGTACTCGATGACGGCATAGGAATGATCTTCGCCTTTTGTCCGGCCCTGGTGGACGAAAGTGTTCATATACGCGGTTACACTCTTGACCTTCGGTTTGCCCAGCACCCAGCGGGTATATTCAATCGAATGACAGCCCATGTCCATCATCACGCCGCCGCCGGAAAGATTCACATCCCAGAACCAGGGCATGTGTGGGCCGGGATGCTCCTCCGATTGTTTGGCCAGGAACGGCTCGCCGACCGCGCCTTCTTCGATCAACATTTTTGCGCGCACGTATTTCGGCGCAAACAATAATTCCTCCGCATACATCAGGAGCACACCCTGCTTTTTGCAGGTGTTGATCATCTCATCCGCTTCTTCCAGCGTGACGCACAGCGGCTTCTCGCAAATGACATGTTTCCCGGCTTTCGCCGCATCCACGGTCGCCTGGCGATGCACATAATTTGGAATGGCGACCGTGACCACGTCAATATCTTTCATCTTCAACATTTCGTGATAGTCGTCGAAGGCCTTTGGGATGCCGCGCTCTTTTGCAAATTCCGTGGCGCCTTCCAAAGCCGCGACGGCAACCACCTCGGCATCTTTAACGAAGTTCTTGAAGGCGTAGACATGCAGGTCGCTGACAAACCCGGCGCCGATCAACCCGACTTTTACTGTTTTACTCATGGCATTCTCCTTTCAAGAATTGAGGACAGGCAATGGCCTGGAAGTGTGGTGAAAATAAGCGGGGCGCATCGGGGTTGTTGGGTCTGTGATGCGGCGGCGATGAAGCTGCGATGGTGCTGTAACGAGGCTGCGGTATTGACGCGCCCCACCTATTTCTGAATTATTGCCGCAAAGCCTGCTGGCGGCCATAGATGGATATCAGGATCAATAGCGTTGCGCCCAACACCATGCTTCGGACGGAGTCGGGCATCTGCATTGTGGTGAGTAAGCTGGTAAGGAGTGTCAGCACGATCGCTCCGGCCATCGTGCCCCAATAACTGCCCTTGCCTCCGGAAAGCAGCGTTCCACCCACGGCCACTGCGGCGATGGAGGGAAACAAGAACGGATTGCCAATGTTGATGAAAACCACGCCGGTGTTGCCGACGGCCAGGAAACCACCCAGTCCCGAAAGCGCCCCCGCCAACGCGTACGTGGCCAGCACCATGGCGGTAACATTGACGCCGGAGAGGCGGGCGGTCACGCGGTTGGTACCGATGGCAAACAAGTTTTTGCCGAAGGCCGTGCGTTCCATCAGCAGCCACATCAACCCGGCGAAGAAAACCCATATGATGATCGCGCCGGGGATTCCAAAAATCAGTGGACGGGCGATCACTTTGGTCATGATCGGGGAAACTGCGCCGCTGACGTTGCCATGCTGGACAATAAGGATCATGCCCGTCACTACGCCGGACATGCCGAGCGTCATCACGAGCGGGGAAATTTTCAGGAAGGAAATACCGGTGCCGTTGACCAGCCCGATCGCGGCGCCGACCAGAATTGCGGCAAACAATGCCGGCAGCACCCGCCCGTCATTTCCGTTGACCAATACATAAGTGACGATGGCTGTCAGTGTCACCACTGCGCCTGCCGAAAGGTCGATCCCTTCACTGCCGCTGATGATGACCAGCGTTTGCCCGGCCGCGATCACGCCGAGAAACACGGAAAGTCGAAGGATGTTGACAGCCTGCGCTCTTGCAACCAACATGTTACTGCCGAAGCCGTTCGGGAGCAGTCCGCTCAATGCGAACAGGATGATTGCCAGCAGGACAGCCGCAACAGGCGGCGAGATCGTGATGCGTTTCATCGCTTCCTCCGGAACAGGTTGATCACGCCCGGTGCAGCCAGCGCCACGACGATGATCGCCGCATTGACAAAAGTCTGCCACCACGTATCGATGTTGGCAAAAGAAATGATATTTTTGATAAGACCGAGGATTACCGCGCCGATCATGGCGCCGGCCACGCCGCCCACGCCGCCGCTCAGGGTGGTTCCCCCGATCACGACCGCCGTAATGGATGAAAGGGTCAGTTGATCGCCGGTGGTGGAATTCCCTGAACTGACCAGCATGGTGACGGCGATCCCGCTCAAAGCCGCCATTAATCCCGCGGCAACATACGTGCTGAACTGGATGGCGCTGACGGGTACGGCGGTTTCATAGGCCGCATCGGCCTTGCCGCCCACCGCGGACAGGTATCGGCCATAACGGGTCTGCTGGACGAATCCCCAGGCGAGAAGAATGAGCGCAATGATGAAAAAAGCAAGGGGCAGGCCCAAGGGGGTTGTGTCCCGATAAAAAGAGGAGAATGATTGCGGAATCCCGCCGCCGGGGTTGGGCAGGATGAATAACGCCAAGCCCGCATACAGGAAACTCGTGGCATACGTGGTGATGATGGGCTGAAGCCGCATATAGGCGACAAAGAAACCGTTGATTGCGCCGGCCGCCATACCGACCAGCAAAACGAAACCCATCATTAAATACATCTTTTGCGGATTGCCCTGCAAGCCCACTTGTGTGGCGAGGATGACATTGACAATGGACACAATCGAGCCTACGGAGATGTCGATGCCGCCGCCCAGGATAACGACAGCCTCTCCGGCCGCTAAAAGGATGAGCGGCAGGAAAACGCGCATATTGTTGTTGATGGTATCGCGATGGAACATATCGGGCTGGACGAACAGGTTGACCAGCGTGATGATCACCAAAAGGAGCAGGGAAAATAGATATGGATTGTGAAGCGTGAAGGTTTGCCACTGGTGTTTGTTCATTGCATACTCTCACGCGATGCGCCCAGACTGGCCGCAACGAGGTTGGATTTGGTTAATGTTTCACCGAATAATTCCTGGCGTATGTTTCCATCGTGCATTACCAGCACACGGTCGCACAGCCCCAGTAGTTCTTCATCGTCACTGCTGTAGAAGAGCACGGAAAGCCCGTCGGCGCATAACCTGGCAAGCAGGCGATAAAATTCCGCTTTCGTGCCAACATCCACGCCTTTGGTCGGGTCGTCGAGCAAGAGCAGGCGCGGATTCCGCAGCAGCCATTTGCCGATCACAACTTTCTGGGCATTGCCGCCCGAAAGCCCGGTGACCGGTTCGTCAAGGCCGGCCATTTTTAAATTCAGAGTGGAGCCGATTCTGTTGGCGGATTCTCTTGCCTTACGCATGCGTGTTGGGAAGCCATATTCGCCCCAGGAGGGCAGAAGCAGGTTTTCGAGGATGGAGCGGATGAACAACAGCCCCTCTTTTGCGCGTTCGCCCGGCACAAGCGCCACTCCCTTGTTCATCGCTTGGCGCGTATTCTTGAAGTGTACCAATTCCCCTGAGAAATTGATGCTGCCTGTGTATTTCAGATCCCCGAACAGGGCAAGCAGCAGGTCACGCTGGCCCTGGCCTTTTAATCCGCCGATGCCGAGCAGTTCACCTTTGTGAAGTTGAAAGGTTAGGCCCTTGAGAAAATCGGTTCGCAGTTCATTCACATCGAGTTCGACACTGCTGCCGGAGAGGTTCTGGGCCACTGCTTTCTTGCGCTCCACGGCATTCTCAGCTGATTCTTCGCCGACCATCAGGGAAACAATATCCTTGGTGTTGACATCTTTCATGGCCCCTGTACCGACGGTCACGCCGTTCTTGAGAACCGAATAGCGATCGGCGATGCGGAAGATTTCCTCCATGCGGTGCGAAACAAAGACGATGGCCTTGCCTTCCTGCTTCCAGCGTTTGACCAGCTCAAAGAGCCTTTCGACCTGGCGGCTGTCGAGGCTGGCAGTGGCTTCATCGAGGATGAGCAGGCGCGGGTCGAAACTGACCGCTTTCAGGATTTCAACGATTTGCTTTTCATCGGGGGGCAATGAGGTCACGGTCACATCTGGATGCAGGCTGGATTTATAAGTGCCTGCAAATAGATTGAGCAGCGCATCCGATTTCTCACGGATCATTTTGCGATCTATGACACCGCCCCTCTTCAAAGGCTCGCGCGCCAGCCAGATGTTTTCTGCCACGGTCATCTGCGGGATCAGGCTGAGTTCCTGAAAGACCGTGGAGATGCCCAGATTCTTTGCAGCTTGCGGCGAGGAAAATTCCATGAACTGCCCGTCAAGGAGTAGTTGCCCTCCATCGAGGACAACTACTCCGTTGATGATCTTGCTTAATGTGCTCTTGCCGCTTCCATTGGCTCCGATCAGTGCCACCACTTCACCTGCGTTTACATCCAGGTTCGCATTCGAAAGGGCGGTGACACCGCCGTATCGTTTTACGACGTTGCGGGCGGAAAGCGACAGAGCCATGATTTTCTTACTTTACAAAGAACTGTTGAACTTCGTCGTCGGTCATGATGCCGTCGAGCAGGTAGCTGGCGGGCTTGCCCGCGCACTGCGTACTGAAGACCTGCTGGAAGTTATCCTTGGTAACGATGACGGGGATCGGGATAACGAACTGCATGTTGGAAGGGCCGCCGAGTTTGGTGGTATCAACCTTCTTGCCCATGAGCATATTGACGGCGATGCGCAAGCCGGTGGGGGAAACACCCGGAGGATTCGCAACGGCGATGGTATCGAAGGTCGGGTCAGTCTTCAGACGATCAGACCATAGTTGCAGGAATTGGCAGCGGCCTTCGCCTACAACGGTCGGGAACTTGGCGGGATTGGCGGCTAATACAGCTTGGAACGCGCCGATGGCCATTCCATCCTGGGTCCAGTAGGCATCGAGGGTCGGATAAGCAGACAGGAAATTCGACATAACCTGCTGGCCGGTGGCCTCATCCCATTTGCCCGTGTCCTTCGCCAGGAGTTTGATATTCGGATACTTAGCCATGACTGCATCAACGGCACTCATGCGGGCTACGTTGGCGGGATGGCCGGGAACACCTTCGATTTCCACGATGTTGCCCTTGCCGCCGAGCTTGGTAGCCAGCCACTGAGCCGATGTTGAAGCCCATAGGCCTTGGTCAATACCGACATCGTAAACGCCCTTGGCATCCAGCGCCTGATCAACGGAGATCACAATGATGCCTTTGCTGACGGCCTGTTCGAGGGTTGCATTCAGACCATTGACATCACCGGGGTTGACGAGGATGGCATCCACGTTCTTGGCCATCAGGTTTTGAAGTTGTTGGATCTGGCCGGGAACATCGGTATCCGCGCTTTCGATCACCAGGTCGTTCGTGATGCCTTTTGCCATATATTCAGCATTGACATCCTTGAGTTCCTGGATCATCTGCGTGCGATATTCGCTGCTGATGAAGGAGTTGGAAATACCGATTGTGAATTTCTTGTCCGGAGCCGTGGCGGGGGCTGGAGCTTGGGTCGCAGGAGCCTGGGTAACGGCTGGGGCTTGGGTGACGGCGGGTGCCGGGGCTTGAGTGGCGGGTGTGCCGCACGCGGCAAGCATGGAAGCAATGGCAACCAAAACGGTCGCCAAAATTACGAGTTTCTTAGTAGACATTTTCATCTTCTCCTTGAGAATTATGTTTGGACGGGATACGAATACGTGCAGGATGTTTTATGTGTACGAGCAGCCTCCTTGTTATGAATGTTTATTGTTGTTAAACGATCAGGTGTGGATCGTCTTCAACCATGAATAGATATTCCAGCGCCAGTGCCAGGGCGCCGATGATCCCTGCGTCGGAACCTGCGCGCGAGAAGTTGATCGAGAGATGAGTGGTTGCCAAAGGCAGGGATCTTCGCAAAACCGCGCGGCGGATGGAGACCAGCAGGTGATTCCCAAAATTGGCGATGCCTCCGCCGATGAAAATGTGGCTCGGATTGAAAAAGTTAACCAGGCTTGCCAGCACTTCGCCCACCATTTGCCCGCTGGAACGAATGATTTCCAGTGCGGCTTCATCGCCCTCGCGGCAGGCGGCATTGACATCTTCCGGACGCAAAACTCCGTTATTGGCTTCCATGATCTGGCGCATGAATGGACTGGCCCCGTTTCGGACGGCTTGCATGGCCTTTTCAGCAATGGCGGGACCGGCTGCCATGGCTTCCAAACAACCTTGATTCCCGCAGCGGCAGATCGGTCCTTGTTTATCCACGCAGATGTGGCCGATATCCCCCGCACATCCATCGCTGCCGCGATGGATCCTCCCATTTGAGATGATCCCGGAGCCAATTCCAGTGCCGATTTTTACATAAATAAAGTGATCGATATTCGCCCCATCTCCGGCGCGTTGTTCGCCCAGAGCCATGATATTCACGTCGTTGTCCACCACTACAAACGCGGATGGAAAAGATTCTTTAATAAAATTCCGGATGGGGAAATTTTCCCAGTCGGGCATCAGGGGCGGGGCGACCAATACGGCGCGTGCAAAATCAACGGGTCCCGGCACGCCCACGCCGATGCCTAGGATTTGGTCGCTTTGAATTCCGTGAGCCTTGATCAATTCGTGGATGAGTTCAACGCACCGCCCAAAGAATAGTTCGGGACGGTTACGCACATCCGCGGCTTCGGAACATCTTTGCAGGATTTGCCCGGTTACATCCGCCAAAGCCAATTCCACGCTGGTAGCCCCGATATCGATCCCGATAATAAACCCCAATTGGCTGTTGATCCGCAAGAGCTTCGGCCTGCGTCCGCCCTGGGATGCGCCTTCACCCACCTCCAGCAAAAGCCCCTTGCTGATCAGGCTGCGTATTTCCTGGGAGGCCTTTGCCTTCGACCAGCCGGTGATACTGGATACCTCGGTGCGTGAAATTCTTCCCTGCTTGCGCAACGCCCGCATGATCTCCGCTTCTGCGGAGTCGACTAGGATAGGCGCTGCGTTTCGAGGAGCTTTCTTCGCGCTGGGGGAGTGGGTGGTGGGCATAAGGTAGGGTGGTTGGTTTGTGCGAAAAAGTACAAACTTGATGCTTGCATTATAGTTGTTCGTCTTTGTAGATACAATAGCTAAACTTCATATTAAACTAAGAACTTCGTCCATAATCAAGACGAAGTTCTTAGTTCCTGTTAAACTTTGGGCTTTATTTGATAAGTTGACTGATCTTTCCGGTTTTCTTATCCTTTAAAATAGCCTTTAATTTGCCATCCGGCATTTTCTCTTCCTTGATCAGGTAATGCCCGGCATCGTAATCTTTTAATCCGGTCTCCTCGGCATTGACCTTGCCCCCGCGCCATTCCTTGATTTGCACAGGCTCCCACTTCTTGGTTTCTACGGCTTTGTAGCACGCATCTATAATGGCGTTAACGATATAGCCATCGTAGAAAGTTTCCATTGGCGCGGCGCCTTTGTCCATCGAATTGAACATATCCAGGAACATCTCCACATAGCCGAGCGAGCCGATCTCATCGCCGACCGGGAATAGCCAGCCCGTATCCCCCTCGGCT
>PMLN01000114.1 GCA_003158885.1 Anaerolineae bacterium | reverse complement strand
ACTCGCAATTCT
The DNA here is from genome assembly GCA_003158885.1 of Anaerolineae bacterium. GTDB lineage: Bacteria > Chloroflexota > Anaerolineae > Anaerolineales > Villigracilaceae > Fen-1038. Next base: position 4,582 of record PMLN01000114.1, on the reverse strand, counting down.
CAAAAACGCTTACAGGCTTGTTTGCTCGGCTCTCGCTTGAACTGGACCAACTAATGTGACTTACTTTTTTCAAATATCAATAGGTGTTTATTAATGAAGGCGCCCCTGGAGAGGCTCGAACTCTCGCTTTCGGCTCCGGGGGCCGACGCTCTATCCACTGAGCTACAGGGGCATATCAAAGATTTTATCATAAGTTGTTCATTGCACAAACATACAAATGACGGAAGGAGCGCTCAAACCTTTCAACCTTCAGACTATCAAACTATTAGACTATCAGACTACCAAACTATCTATGCCTTGACCCAAGGGGAAAGTGTCGCCAGTTCCTTTCTCAATGAATTGATGATCCTTTGATTGCCGCCTTCATCCCCCAGCTTTTGAAGCTGGTCCTTTTTCAGGGCTAATTCCCCGCAGGCTTGATAAAAACGGGAGGCCCTGAACCCGCCCAGGAACAATGCGATGCTCGCAGTCAACGGTGAAAGCGCCCTCCGGTACTGGCCGTCTGTAATGATGCCGGCAGCGGCTTCTTCGCTCAATTGTCGTTTTAGAATATTATGCTCGCGTGTGATCATCATAATGATAAAGATGAACATGATGATCCAGCCGGACCAATCTATCAAACTGCCCAGCGCCAGACCGGGAAACCCGCCGATCCAGGCTCCAAAACTATTATGAAAAGCATGAGCAAAGACCGCCATCCCGTAACCGAGCGGCGCCGCAATGACCTTGATGATCATGTTTCTATTGATGCGCGCCACTGCCAGGCCGATGCCTGTGAATGCCGTAAAGAAGGGATGCTGCCATGCCACGACCACATCCCGGATAATGACCATGCTCCACAAGCCGTGCCAGCCGTTTTGCAGGTAACCATATAGATAGATGTAGAGCACGTTTTCCGCCGCGGCAAAACCCAGCGCCGCGATGCCTGCATAGATAATTCCGTCCAGGATCGAATCGAATTCCTTGTGGAAGAATAGAAATACGATCAAGACCGCCAGGCCCTTAAGCCCTTCCTCCACAAAAGGCGCCACCAGGGATGCCGTGGCCTGGTTCGAAATGGCATCTGACCCGGTCACCATGTAGATTCCCATGCCGAATACTGTGTTAATGACAAAGGCGCTCCCGGCGGCAATCACCATTCCCCAAAAGAAGGTAACCCCAATGAGAATCAGCGGCTCTTTTTCGTAGCGATCCAGCCAGTAGACAAACCAGGCCATCAGCAAGGTCGGGACGAATGCAAATAAGAGCGAAACAATGAATGCCATGTATTTCCTCAAGGTCTGGGAGTGATGGATGGGGGAGTACCCAAACCTTTTAACTCAGTTCAACTTAATGCAACTTGTAGTAACAGCTTGTAGTAACGACTTCAGTCGTTCAGCCTGTAGTAACAACTTCAGTCGTTCTCTAGAATCATTCACAACCTTTGAGCATACCCATGGCTGGAGATCAATTCTGGAAAATCAAACCGATCCTCTCGATGCTCACCTGTTCGATTGGGATCTCCAATACCGATAGAACCTCTTCCGGGCGTCCCGTTGCACCTTCACGCGCCGAAAGTCTCATATGGATTTGATCCTTCGCAGTGAGTTCAAGCTTTTCGATCAATGGACGCAGATCGTAGGATTTGCCGCGGCGCTGACGCGGCAGGAAAGCGCTGGCCATAACTTCCTCTATCTTTTGCTTCAAGTGTACCTTGTCCATGGCTTCCGTGACAACGACTTCATATTCTGCTGAGCGAATCTGGGTTTGCAATGCCGGTGCGCGTTCATCTACGCTTTGTATGCTTAAAATGCCTATGCCGGCTGGCATCATATTTTGCAGTGGTGTGGATAATGACGACAGGTCTACATCCTCGTTGATCCACACATCCACCATTTCGCACCGCGACGAGAATCCCAGCGGCAGGGCGGAGGCAAATTTCATTTTTGGCTGGGGATGAAATCCCTGTGTGTATGCCAGCGGGAGTTCCGCACGCCGCGCGGCCCGTTCCCAAATGGTATTCAGGTCAAGGTGGCCGATATAGCGCAATGCCCCCGTCTTGGAAAAAGTAATTCTTAGCCTCATTAATCCCCGGCCATCGGCAACTGGTGATTGATTACCGGAATCTGTTTATTGTGCGCCGGGCTTTTCACCTCCGGGCATTTCCATGTCTCGCCGGGATTCTCGCGGCGAACATTGGCAAAAGTTGGAAGGATGCCGCACGCAAAACAATTCAGGCGGCAGTCCACGCGGATCTTGCCTTCCAGTGATTGACGAAAATCCTGGAACAGGAAGTTTTTGCGCACTGCGGCGCTGATGTGATCCCACGGAAAGACTTCATCGGCGCGGCGCGGACGGTGTGTATAGAAAGCCGGGTCGAGACCCTGCTGGGCAAACGCCTCCAGCCAGGCCTGTATTTTACGATGTTCATTCCACGCATCGAACTTCGTGCCGTTCTTCCATGCGGAATAGATCACCTCCGCCATCCGGCGGTCGCCGCGCGTCAGCCAGGCTTCCAATAAGGTATCTTCCGGTTCGGTCCAACTCAACTTGATGTTGCGGTCTTTCAATTCATGCTTGAGCAATTTCTGCTTGGCAAGGATGCTCTCACGCGTGTCCACGGAAACCCATTGGAACGGCGTCTGCGGTTTGGGTACGAAGGTGCTCACGCCCGCGTGCAATTTGACCTTCATTCCGGCCACCTTGCGTCCCTCGCTGATCACGCGTTTGCAAAGGTCGGCGATGGCTTGCACATCTTCGAGCGTCTCGGATGGATGACCGATCATGAAATAAAGTTTGATCNNCGTCCAGCCGCGGCGATAGATTTCACGTGTGGTGTTGATAATGTCTTCATCGGGAATGAACTTGTTGATGATGCGCCGCATCCGTTCGGTGGCGGCTTCGGGCGCCAGCGTAAACCCGCCGGAATAATGTTCGCGCAGTTTATCCATGAGATCGATCGAAACGGATTCGATCCGCAGGGATGGCAGCGAAATGGTTAACTTGCGGCCTTTGAATCGCTCGCTGACTTTATTGACCAGTTCCACCACGTACGAAAAGTCGGATGAAGACAGGGAGATCAGGGCCAGCTCTTCAAAACCGGTGGCACGGATGGCGGCTTCGGCAGCTTCGACGATTTCGTCCACGCTCCGTTCGCGCACCGGGCGTGTGATCATGCCCGCCTGGCAGAACCGGCAGCCGCGTGTGCAGCCGCGCATGATCTCCACCGAGACGCGGTTATGCACCACCTCGATATTCGGTACGATGAACCTGGTTGGCGGCGGAGGCAGTTGCGCCACGATGCGCTTGAGCACCGGATTCGCGATCCCATCCATCAAGGATTCCACGCGCGCGACCGTGCCGTCATCCATGTAATGAACTTTGTAATATTTCGGCACATACACGCCGGGGATTTTGGCTAATGCCTTCAGGATGTCATTGCGAATACTATTAGGCGCTGGTTGAGTAGCCCGTGCACTTTGGGCGTAACGCCCTGCGCCCTTTCGGGGTCGAAACCGAGCGCCGCCGGCACTGTGTTCTTCCGGTGCAGACTTCCTTGATCCTCGCATGGTCAGGATCACATTGATGATCTCGTGGATCACTTCCTCGCCCTCGCCGATGACGAACGCGTCGATGAAGGCGTGCATCGGTTCGGGGTTGGTGGCGGCATGTCCACCCGCGATGATGATGGGGTCGGATTCGCCGCGCTCACTGGAGCGGACGGGGATTCCGGCCAGGTCAAGGATGTTGAGCGTGTTCGTGTAAAGCGTTTCGTAAGGCAGCGAAAAGCCGATCAGGTCGAAGCTGCGCAGGGCGTGTTTTGATTCAAGCGAGTACAATGGGATCCCGCGCTCGCGCAGCCTGGCTTCCATATCGGGCCACGGCGCGTACGCGCGTTCAGCCAGCGCATCCTCGCGTTGATTGATCTGGTCGTATAGGATTTTCAACCCGACATTGGATATACCGATATCGTAGATATCCGGGAAGACCAGCGCAACTTTTGCTTGGTTTTCATTCCAGTCTTTAATCACGCTGTTGATCTCCCCTCCCACGTAGCGTCCCGGCCTTTCAACCTTTAAAAGTATCTGTTCGAGGCGGGCCTCGATTTCTTTGGGTTCCAACATGGTTTGATTATACCTGATGAAACTTTCAAAATTGTAAAGTCATCCGAATGGGCTAGTTAAACAACTGTACAATCGTCTAAAATACATTAATCTTGGTAAGCACTCAAAGTATGTCGGCGCGGAGTGCGAAATCTTTGCGAAGCACCCCCGAAGGGTGGCTGGATTTCGCCGCCGAAACTAACAACCTTTTAGTGCACCCTAATCTTGGTTTAGCTTAGAAAAGGAGAAAGATTATGAAGAAGTTTNNACTGCTCAAGTGATTATCGCAACGGTTTTGGTTCCGGTGGTGGCTACACAGGCTCCCACGAACGTGCCCACCGAAACGCCCATTCCGCCCTCGCCGACCCCGCAAGTGATTGTCGTTACGGCAACTCCTGGAAACACACAGGCTGCTCCAGCGGCCACCAGCGGCCCTGCAAATAGCGGTGGGGCAACTGCCACGGCTACCCTGCCTTCCGATGCATATGGACTTACCAAGG
>PMLN01000053.1 GCA_003158885.1 Anaerolineae bacterium | reverse complement strand
CGTGACGCCACATTGAATGCCATGCTCAATGAAGTGGAAAGAACCGGCTATGAGATTCCAACGCCGCGCGCAAAAGCCTTGTCTGTTTTGGAGGCCTCGATCCAGCCCAGGAAGAGCCACACATTTCGTTCGGGGCAGACCGGCGGCTGGCGCGAACATTTCACGGATGAACATAAGAAGTTGTTCAAGGATGTGGCGGGAGATTTGCTGGTCAGGCTCGGTTACGAAAAGAATAATGAATGGTAAATTGTAGGGGCGTGTAGGGGCGAGTCTCAGACTCGCCCCTCGCTCGCCCTTTCGGTTGTTGATATGGACTTCAAGGAATTTTTCGCCCAACGTATAAAACGCGGCTTTGTCCGCAGACTCAATAATTTAAAGATTGCCGGCATGGCTCGGCAGGTCGCGAGACACGCGCCGGATCCATCTGGTGCGCCTGTTGTTTTTTTCAAGGCTTCCACAGGCATTGACGATCTCTCATGGAACAGTGGCTTTCATCTCTTAGCCTCATGGGCGCTGCGCTTGAAAGGCATCCCGGTTGCCTATTTTGCCTGCCATGCGGGCATGAGCAAATGCGTATTGGGGACCAATCGGGAGAATGTCCATAAAGAGCCGCCCTGCCAATCGTGCATTTATCAATCCAAGACACTTTACACAGCCGTTCCCGATTCCTACACCACCGATTCCCGATTCCCGATTCCCAATTCCCCGCTTCACGTTCCCAATTCCCAGGTTCATTGGTTCGACCTTCAGCGGGATGAAAAGCTGGACAAGGCGCTGGCTGGCTTATCGCTCCAGGAATTAATGCGCTTCGAATGGGACACGATTCCGCTGGGTGTGTTGTGTCTCCCCAGCTTGCGCTGGATTCTTCGCATCCATCATCTGAATGATGACGAAAATACGCGCTATCTCTTGCGTGAATATATCTTGTCAGCGTGGAATGTGGCGCAGAAGTTTTCCCATTTTCTGGATGAAACTAAGCCGCGTGCCGTGATCGTTTTCAATGGACAGTTTTTCCCCGAAGCCACCGCCCGTTACATCGCCCGACAGCGTGGTATCCGTGTGATCACCCATGAGGTCGGTTTACAGCCTGCCTCTGCGTTCTTCACCGATGGCGAAGCCACCGCTTATCCGATTCATATTCCCGATGAATTTGAATTGAACGCTGAACAAAACGTCAAACTGGATGCATATCTTGCCAGGCGTTTTCAGGGCGACTTTACGATGGCAGGCATCAAATTTTGGTCAGGTATGCATGGGCTTGACGAGGCGTTTTTGCAAAAAGCTGCCGGGTTCAAACAGATCGTGCCTGTGTTTACGAATGTCATCTTCGATACCAGCCAGCCGCACGCCAATACCGTCTTTGAGGATATGTTCGCTTGGCTGGATTTAACCCTCGAAGTGATCCGCCAACATCGTGAAACACTCTTCGTTATTCGTGCACACCCTGATGAGTTGCGCCTCAGGAAATCCAGCCGTGAGACGGTTGAAGGCTGGGTAGCCAGCCGTGAAGTGGACAAGGAGCCGAACGTCATCTTCGTCGGCCCAAAGGAAACCTTGAGTTCGTATGAATTGATCCAAAAGTCGAAGTTCGTGATGGTCTATAACTCGACGATTGGCCTGGAAGCCTCCATCATGGGCGCCGCGGTCCTGTGTGCGGGCCGGGCGCGCTTCACGCAATACCCGACCGTCTTCTTCCCGCAGACGGCCGCAGAAGCGCACAGCAAAACGGAGGAATTTTTGACTGCCGATAAAATCGAAGTACCTGTGGAATTCCAACGTAATGCACGGCGGTTTTTGTATTACCAGTTGTTCAGGACCTCCTTGCCGTTCGGGGATTTTCTTGAGCCGTCTGTCCGCACCACACAGACGAGGCTGAAGTCGTTTAATTTGGATGAGTTGATGATGTCGGAGGCGATGAAAGTGATTACAGAGGGAGTGTTGAATGGTGGAGATTTTTTGTTGAAGGAGTAATTTGAATCGCGAAGAACACAATGGTTTTTTGGGAGGAGATAAAGGCTCAATAAGGCTCAATAAGTCTCAATTGATTAGGTCGCGCTTTTTTATGTACCTCTTAACTATAAATAGTTTCTCGTTAGTTTGTATCAAATATGCTCCATTGACAAGGGCCTCTAACAAAGATCTTAAAGTACTTTCTCTACGAATCTTCGAGTCGGATATTTTTATTTTCGCTGAGTCGGCAAAAGTACACATCTCTTCCCATGTGAATCCGCTAACTTTATCAATCCAATCCATAATTTCATAAATACCCATACGAGCTTGATCACGATCCTCTTTACCAATATATTGATTGCCTAAAATCCTCTTCCACGATCGTTCTAGTACAGGTGGGCATAAATAAATAGGAAGTTATGCATGCAGAGCCTTGCCTTGATAAGTCCATTTGAAGGGTTTCGCCATGGTGCGGTTGTAGTATTCAATGAAAGCCAGGACCTTGCGTTGGAGATCGTCAACTGAAGTAAAGTTGCCTCTTTTGAGGACTTTTCGTACCAGGATGCTGAACCAAATTTCAATCTGGTTCATCCAGGAAGCATGTTTGGGCGCGTAATGAAAAACAATGCAATGCGTGGGGTCGCTCAAAAAGGCAGCTCGGGAAGCCTTGGATTTCAAGATGCCCGATTTGCCTTTCACGCCCAGATCGATCACAAGATCTGATTCTTCGGCGACATAGCGCACCAGCGAGGCAGACATATGCGTGTTGAGATTATCGCTGATAAAGTTCCACTTCCGGGTCAGCGGGTCTGAATCGATCCGGCGTTTGATATGCGCCACAAAATCTTTTTCGTTGCGTGTCTTGCTGGCTGTGCAGGCTACCAGTTCTCCATGGGCAACGTCAAAGCTACAGGTGAAAGACAGAGTGCCGTGGCGTTTATATTCAAACTCGCGTAGTTCTACTTTGCCGCTGGACACAGGCAAATCCGGGTGTGTACGCTCCAAGGCTTGAACACCGGTCATTTCGTCCAAACTCTCCGTGCGGTTTCCCTGTTTTGCCCATTCAGGAGCTTGCTGATAAGCCTGGTTAATGTTATTCACTTTGTCATTAAAATCTGCTTCGTAGCCAGGGGTCAGCCAATAGCGACTCAAATGTGGCCGAATATCAGCCTCTTTTTAAAAGCCTCGCCGCATG
>PMLN01000275.1:11816-13053 GCA_003158885.1 Anaerolineae bacterium | reverse complement strand
TCAAGCCCGTTATCTATTTTGTCAATCGTTTTATCCAATTGGCGGATGAAAACTGCCACTTGATCCTCTCATCCCGCTTGCTTTCCGAACTGCCTGACCTAACGTTGTTGGTGGCCCGCGAGCAGGTGGACGGCTTGAGTTTTTCTGATCTCTCCTTTCGGCAGGAGGAGATACAAGCCCTTCTGGCTCAGAATGAACAGATCCATTTGTCGGATGAGGATGCCCGCAAACTGGCCGAAGCCACGGAAGGGTGGGTGACGGGTTTACAGTTCATTGACCTGGGGTTGATCCAAGAAGGGCAGGTGAATCATATTTCTCCATCGGCTGTGGTGGGGGTCGATGTTTTCGATTATTTGGGAAAACAGGTATTGGAACGCCAGCCTAAATCGCTTCAACTTTTTCTTTTAAGGACTTCCTTACTGGAGGAATTTGATACCGCTCTTTGCGACGCGGCCCTGGCTTCCTTTTATCCCACCCACCAGGATTGGTCGAAGTGGATGGATTTGATCGTTCGGAAAAATTTATTTGCCCTGCCCATTGGTGCGAATGGACAATGGCTGAGATACCATCATCTTTTCCGTGATTTTTTGCAACAGCAACTTCGTGAGAAATATCCCCAGGAAGTCCCAATCATTCTAAAACGCCGCGCTCAATTTCATGAGGCGCACGGCGAATGGGAAAAAGCCTATCCACTTTACAAGCAATTGGGTGACTCTGAGGCGCTGGTCCACTTGATCGAGCAGGCAGGGATTCTGATGTACCGGCATGCCGTGCTGACCCTCGAAACCTGGCTTAAGGAATTACCGCCCTCCGTTGTTCGGAGCCATCCGACCCTGCTGGCTTTGAGAGGTCTGGTAGAAATATTAAAGGGAAACGGATCGGAGGGGATAAGGTTGTTCGGTGAAGCGATTGAAAAGTTTCGTGAACAAAAAGATATGTATGGCCTGGCCTTGACGCTGGTGAGGCGCGGAAATGCACATCGCCACTTGGGGAATTATGCTAATGCTTTTCGCGATGCGGATGAGGCCATGAGCATCACTGCCGCGGATGATGATCTCCAATTGATTTATGCGGATGCTTTGCGCATTAAAGGCAATAGCCTTTATCGGCAGGGGAAGATTTCCGAGGCTTCAAATTACCTTGAAAGTGCGCTGGATATCTATGTTCGGCTGAAGGATACCTTTACCATTCCCCTTTTATTGATGGAAACCGGATTGATATATGCTGAAAATGGAGA
>PMLN01000275.1:7094-11789 GCA_003158885.1 Anaerolineae bacterium | reverse complement strand
GGTCATAAACGCGGCGAAGCATTGATCTTGATCAGCCTGGGTGATTTATACACTGAATTGGAAGATTTCGAAATTGCGGAGCAGAACTATAGGCAGGCCAAAGAATTGTCTCATAAACTAGGCGTGCAATTCTTTATTATTTATCTGGCTCTGGCTGAATTCAATTTGGCTCTGCTCAAAAATGAAATGGAACGGGCCAGGATTGCATCGAAGCAGTGTTCAGAATTGGTGGAGGAGGAAAATTTACGTTATGAGTATGGCCTTTATCAACTCCTGCAGGCTAGGTTATTGCTCTTGGAAGAAAACCCTCGGCAGGCAGTGGATGAACTGACGCAGGCCAGGCAATGTTTCGATCAGGATGGCCGGCAGAAAGGAAAAGTTTTGAGTCATGTATGGATGGCGGCGGCCCAAGATCAAGCCGGGGAACGCTCCGCCGCGCTGGAAGAGATCCGAACCGTTCTGGATGAACCCAATGGCATTAACCACCTTGCGGTTCTGGCCGTGCATCAGTCCCGTGAGTGGCTGGAAGGTTTGCGCGATGATCCTCAAGCCTGGCAAGCCCTGCGTAATTTGTTTAAAAAAGAAGAATCCTTAAGTGCTCAATTGCCGGGAATTAAGCGTCAATTGCACCGGCTGGCGCGAGCCATCGAGGTTCCATCTTCAACATTGATCGTTCGAGCCTTTGGCCCCGGTAATGTTCAGGTTAATGACAAGACGTTCGTTCTAAAAGATTGGCAGACACAAGCCGTCCGCGAACTGTTCTTTTATTTTCTTTCTTTGGAGCGCCCGGCGACCAGGGAGCAGATCGAGGATGCACTTTGGGAGGAGGGCGCAGAGCCTGCAAAATTGCATTTGCGCTTTAAAAACGAGATTTACCGGTTAAGACGTGCCTTGGGGCAGGACGCGATTCTCTATAAAGATAACCGTTATCAATTCAATTCTGCCATGGACCATGACTATGATGTGGAGGCTTTCGAAGCTTTTATCGCCAAGGCCAAATCCTCACCGAACCCCGAAGAACAGATCGGGTTTTATCAAAAGGCGATTGGGCTGGTTCATGGATATTACCTTGAAAACATTGGAGCCACATGGGTATTGCCTGAACGGGAAAGGTTGGAGCAGGCATACCTGGAAGCCTCACTCGCCCTGGGAGAAATCTTTCTTTCCCAGGGCCAGGTCGCTGATGCTTTGAAAATCGGTGAAAGCACATTGGGGCATAACCCCACATCGGAAGCCGCCTATCGTTTGCAGATGCGAGTCTATTATCGTCTGGGAGATCGAGGCTCGGTCACTTATACCTATAAAACCTGTGAAAAGGTGATGCGGGAAACATATGATCTTCCCCCTTCCAAGGAAACGCAGAAGCTTTATCGAAACCTGACCGTTTAAGCGGATAAAAATAATCTGATTAAACAAAAAATAGCTCATTTGAGCTATTTTTTGTTTAATCTTTTGAGCCTGTTTTGGAGCCTGGGGGGGTGTATTTTAGGTATCATCAAACCAAGGAGAAAATGACATGAAAGAAAAATTCGCTCGTTTTGTTCTTTTGACCAGCAAGGTAAACCGCCAACACATCCAATTAGCTATGGCTATTTTGGCCTTGGCTGTGCTGGTTTTGGGCATTGGGGCTCCCGGTGACGCTGGCATAGGCCCACGCTAATCAATGATTCTTCTACTTGCTGTTCTAACCGGATTCCTGGTCGGATTGGGGCGGGCACACTGGCAAAATCAGGCTTATACAGTTCCTGGTTTTCAGTCTGTTTGGCTAATAGTTGTCGCATTTCTGCCGCAATTGTTTATGGCTTATTGGCCGGTCACCCGCCACCTATTTCCGGATCGCCTTGCTTCGGCAATTTTATTGGCTTCGCTGACCTTGTTCCTGGCATTCGCCTGGCTCAACCGCCGCCTGCCCGGTATGCCGATCCTGATCGTCGGCCTATTGCTGAACTTCACGGTAATCGCTGCCAATGGCGGCTGGATGCCCATCAATCCGCAAACGGCTGATTTTTTGACAGGTAAGGATGTTCTGCAAGTGATGAATTTGGGCGACCGGTTCGGAGAAAAGGATATTCTTTTGTCGGCGCAAAATACGTACTTTGAATTCCTGGCCGACCGTTTTCTCCTCCCGGCATGGCTTTCCTATCGGACAGCCTTTAGTTTGGGAGACGTATTGATAGGCCTCGGAGCGTTTTGGCTGCTCGCGAAACCCATCCATAAAACGAATACCATGAATACGAAAGGGATTAGCGCATGATTACATCTACAGAGTTCAAAACAAACGTGTATGGCCAATCGGATATTTCCGAGGATTACCACATTGGATTGAACAGCGTGCTCGCCGCGGCGGTTGTGAATCAAAATTTTCGCGAGACGCTTCTCCAAAACCCGGAAGCCGCGCTGGATCATGGATATTTGGGGAAAGGGTTTTGTCTGAGCCAGAAGGAGACTTCCCTGATCCTATCCATCAACGCGATTTCGCTGGCTGACCTGGCAAGGCAGATTATTTCGATATCCGAAAAGCGGCCTTGATTTTATCAATGACACCAGCCGTTTGGTCCCCTAACAAGCTGGTGTTAATCAGGATGACGCGGCGGAACTGGGGGCGCAGTAAGGAGGGGACTATTGCGCCCCGCGTCCGCGTTTGAAGATTATGGTGAATTTTATGATAGAGAATGGATCCAGTGTTTCCATGCAATTAGGCGCGATCTTTCAAGCCTTCCCCGATTTGCTTTTTGATCTGGATGGTGAGGGAAGGATTTTGGATTATAAGACCGGCGACCCTACGCTTCTCCAGCCTTTCCCAGATGGCCTTCTCAACCGGTATATTCGGGATGTCCTGCCGGCTGAAATAGGGGAAAAATTCCAAAACGCTGTGGAACAAGCCAGCCGCGATCAAAAGACCGTATCCCTGGATTACTCTCTCAATTTTGCGAATAGCATTCGCTGGTTCGAGGCACAACTGGTCCCTTCTTCTCAATCCAGGGTGGTTGCTATTGTAAGGGATGTAACCAGGTATAAACATGCGGAAGAAAAAGTTCAAAAGCAGTTTGAACGCCTTTCTGCGCTGCATGCCATTGACTTGTTGATTTCTTCAAGTTTTGACCTTAATTTCACGCTCTCGATGTTGTTGAGTCATGTGATCGCAAGATTGGAAGTGAATGCCGCCGCCATCTTGCTCTTCAACCGTGAAAGCCAGTTCCTTGAATTTGCAACCGGCGTTGGCTTTCGCACCGAGACCTTGCAGGACACCCATCTGCGGCTCGGACAGGGCTATGCGGGCCTGGCCGCCTCGCAGAGAAAAACCATTCATATACCCAATCTTCAGCATCGGAAGACGGATTATTTGAGATCTCCTGTTTTTTATAAGGAGTCTTTTGTTTCATATTTCGGTGTGCCCCTGATCGCAAAGGGACAGGTATGCGGTGTGTTGGAAATCTTTCACAGAACATGGTTTGACCCCGATTCCGATTGGCTTAATTTCATGGAGGCGCTTGCCGGACGAGCTGCCATTGCGATTGAGAATGCCACGTTATTACGTGATCTGCAGCGCTCCAATATGGAGGTGACGCGGACATACGATGCCACCATTGATGCCTGGTCGCGTGTTCTTGAGTTGCGCGACCGGGAAACGGAAGGACATACCCAGCGGGTCGCTGAAATCACGCTTCAACTCGCGCACCGATTGGGATTTAGTGGAGAACAGTTGGTTCACATTCGACGTGGGGCAATCCTGCACGATATCGGGAAAATGGCCGTCCCCGACCATATTCTGCTAAAACCTGCTGTGCTGACTGATTCGGAGAAGGAAATCATAGAACAACATCCTCGTTTTGCTCATGATATGCTTGCACACATCCCTTATCTCCAACAGGCCATGGAAATACCACTCCATCATCACGAGAAATGGGATGGTACCGGCTACCCGCAGGGACTTAAAGAAGAACAAATTCCTTTATCTGCCCGCCTGTTCGCGATTGTGGATGTGTTCGATGCCCTGATTTCCGACCGCCCTTATCGGCCTGCCTGGTCAAAAGAGAGCGCGCTGGATTATATTTTGGGTCAAAGCGGGAGGCATTTTGACCCCAATGTAGTGGTGGAATTCATGAAAATGGCGGACAAGTTATAAGATATTGGCTGGTTCGTTGGTTAGGAGGGGGCTCGCAAGCAAACGAAAACCGCTGAATTCTCAGCGGCGAAATGTAACCTGTGAGCGCGGAGAGGCTCGAACTCTCAACCAATGGCTTAAAAGGCCACTGCTCTACCATTGAGCTACGCGCCCGTCTTACCAAAGAATAAAGCGGACTGCATTCTATCATGGGCAAGTCGCATCGTCAACGTAATAGACGCCGATTTCTATGGTTTTCTCAAGAACGGGGGAAAGGGGTGGTGAGCAAGGAAAATGCCTCAGGGAGATGAGCAGCAAACCAACGTCTGGCTTGAGCAGCATTTTTGAACTTCGCCTGTCGGATCAAAGCAATCACCAGATTATTGAGGGAGGCCATCACTTGGCCTGTGTGCCCCACTGTCATTCGGGTAGCATCCTCCTGGAAGGTCACATCTCTTCGATAATGGAGTCCGGTTTCGATGCCCCAATGCGCACGGCGAATCTGCAAGAGACGAGCCGGAGAAGCCTTGGTGCGAGATAGGCTGGTAATCCCAAATTCCACTTCATCCGAAGTGCGATAACAACGTCCA
>PMLN01000275.1:0-7060 GCA_003158885.1 Anaerolineae bacterium | reverse complement strand
CAGGAAATCCGTTTGGATTTTCCCGAAACCAGGCCTAGGATATTCGGGAGCAAAGAGTTGCTGAATGTTTTGATACAGATGGAGTTGATTCTCCTTGACTGGAAAAACATAATCGCCGTCTTGGCCGATCACTTGGGCCGACAGAGCTTTTTGAGTGTGGATTGCATCCCCTGTGACCACTTTTTGGGAGATTTCCACCATTTTTAGGGCTTCAGGCGCCTTCGTGATCTCGTTTTCCTTGCGTCCCACCTCCACTTGCGACAGCACTTTGCCTTGCTCCACATCGTACACGCTCAACAGATATTCTGACCCCTCCTCATCCTTCTTGCGCATCCCGCGCACCGCTTTCCCATCCATGGCATACACTTCCCCATGTTCCCCACCCTGATTGTATTCCCCCACCAACCTCTCAATCTCTTCTTTACACACGACCCTCCCCATGATCCGGCGAATCGTATGATGACTTGGCATATTCGGTCGCTCCAAATGCAATAACTCCACTACCTGCTCTCGATGATTCTTCGCCCAATCCGCAATTCCATAGGGCCGGTCTTCCCCACATAGCTTCGCCAGCACAATGATCACCAGTACCGTTTCCAATCGATAGAGCTTCCCTTTTGCCTTTCGAACATCCGTTAATTTCGATAACCTCTCATACACACTCCCTGCATCAAATTCCACTCCCCTCGCGTCGATTTCCCGCTCAATCTTTCTTGCCAGTACTCTCTTCGTGCTACAATCCATTTCAGATCCTCCTCAGTAAGTTGCTTGCTTCCACTCGCAATTCTACCGAGAAGGATCTTATTTTTTACTTTTTGTCAACCTTTCTTGAGAAAACCATACATGTATAATTTCAAGCATGGCGAATGAAGAATATCTGGCAAGTATCCTAAAATGGCGCAAGGAGGTGGATATCAACCTGCGCCGGGAAAACGGATGGCTGGCATTGGCCGGTCTCTTTTGGCTGCGCAGGGGCACCAACCTGATCGGCTCCGATCCCGATTGCGATATCAAACTTCCAAGCCGGTCGCCGAAGCAGTTGGGCCGCCTTGAATTCGACGGCAATAACGTGACGATATATGTGGAGAGCGGGCACGCCCGTGGGAGTCAACGGCGTGGAAACCATGACCGCCCTGCTGGATGCCGACCAGGAAGATGTGCCAAGCTTCATCACCACGGACAATATGCGCATGGTGGTGGTGCGCCGCTCGAAAGGCGTGGGCATCCGTCTATGGGACAACACCCGCCAGGAACGACACAGCTTCCCGCCGCGCAGCTGGTACGCCGTGAAAGAGGAATATCGCCTGCCCGCAACCTATACCCGCTATTTGACGCCCAAGATCGTGCAAATGCCGGATATCCTGGGCGCAGTGATCGATGAAAAGATGGACGGCGATGTGGTATTCCAATTGGCGGGGAACACGCTGAAATTACTGGTTACGGAAGAACCCGATCACCGGCTGTATACCCAGTTCAAGGATCTAACCAACCACAAGACGACCTATCCCTCCAGCCGCTATCTTTATACGAACGCGAGCAAGCGCGGTAAGGTTTTCGTGGACTTCAACAAAGCCTACAACCCGCCCTGCGCCTTTACGAATTATGCGACCTGTTCCTTTGCACCGAGGGAAAATTACCTGGATGTCCCGATCGAGGCCGGTGAAATGTTTTCAGGGCATCATTAGGGGGGAAGGGAGAAGAGAGAAGGGAGAAAGGAAAGGGAAAGGGAAAAGGGGGGAGGGGAAAGAACAATTACGAGCACACTTACAATATATTCCGCAAAACGAGAATCCCCTCGGTGATCGAGGGGATTGCTTTGCCGCTTGGTTTCGACACCTGCACTTGCATGCAGGTGCAAGTGTACGGTCGGGAAAAGCACCCGACCTATTCAACCACCGGCGGCTCGCAATGACATAGTAAGACGTTTAGCCGCCAGCCAGCTTGATCAAGGCAGGCGGGACCCAGAAATTCCCGTATCCCAAAAATCCCGCCACAAGCGAAGCCAATATAATCAAAACGCCAAAGGCGATCAAAATGTAGTCACGGCGATGGTAGGTCAACTGTACCAGCCAGGTACGCGGACCCACGCCAAAGGCGCGCAAGTCCATGGCATCAATGATATCTTCGCTGCCGATGATGGCATGGATCGTGACAGGCACCATCAAAGGCCCAAGTTTGCGAACCTGCTCGAAGAGTCCACCCTTGATCTTTTCCAGTTCATAACCGCGCGCCCTTTGAGCGTCCATGGTCAATTGGAAATCGCGTCCAAAGGTCGGGATAAAGCGCATGGTCAAATCCATGGCGTAGGAGATGTTATCGGGAAGCCGCAAGCCCTTGAAGGTGATGCCATACAGCGCCGGATTAAGCGAGTAGGGGATCAAGAGGGTCATACTGGCAACGGAAAATACGCGCACAAGCTGGCAGACCGCGAAGAAACTGCGCTCGACAGTCACATCCAATTTCGGCGTCCAACCCAGAATGGAAAACGGGGCTTTGAATTCCCGAATCAGATGCTCCGTTTTATACACCTCCGCCCCGCCGCGACCGGTAAGAAAAGTCAGAAGCGCAAAGAAAACGACGAACCAGATAATGAACAGAAAGGGGCGCCTGACCTCGTGCCACTTGAGGCCAGAGGTGGCCAGTACGAAAATCGCGATCACAAAAAACGGCAAAAGGAATCGTATATCCCAGAATGCAAGCGTGGAAACGCCAAAACACAAAAAGAACATAACCCAGGCACGCGGATCGAACCACTGGATGAAGGATCTATCACGTTTACGATAACGCCAGGCAACTAGCATTTAGCAATCAGCTTTCAGTAATTAGCTATTAGCGGTCAGCTTGCCCTCACCCCAACCCCTCTCCCAAGCCCTTCGACAGGCTCAGGACAAGCTTTCGATAAGCTTTGGGAGAGGGACGAGGTGAGAGTGAAAATTAACGACCAGATTGTTTCTGAACGGCCGCGTAGGCCCCGACCAAAAGCGGGACAAGGATGGCGGCGAAAATCAGGTTCGGGCCGGCGGCAGGCAGGAATTCACCGACCACCGCGGCCGCCAAACTAAAGCCGTTGATGAAGATATCCGATAGGGCCGCAAAGAGAATGCCAAGGATATTGCCTAGCATTCCCCACGTCACGGCCGCGGCGACATCCTCGTTCTTTCCAAACGCAAAGCGGACGATCAGCACCAGCACGAAGCCAATGATGATGGTTAGACCGGCAAAGAGTGAAACGGGTTCCGTGGCAGCGAAATACATCCCATTGGTTGTACTAGGATTCGTAAAGAACAATACAACGGTCAGCACAGCCAAGACACCGCTGATCCACAAAACGGTGTCCATGCTGCGCTTCTTATCCTTGAAGAGCATGGCCATGCCTGCGATAAAACCAACCAGGCCGTTGCCAATGCTCCATTGCGGGGAAAGACCAAAGCCGGTCAAGGCATCGCCGAAGATGTTGCCGACCGCGCCGCTGAAGAATCCGACCACCGGGCCAAATGCGTAACCGAAGAACATCGGGATGGCAATCGCGGGCCGTAAAGCCACCTGACTCAACGAAGGCACAACGAAGACCGTGCCATTGAACAGGAATGAGAAAATCGCATACAGCGCGGCGCCGATGGCCATCCAAACCACCTGGCGCGTGCCGACTTCCCAAGCCTTGTTGTCCTTGGTGAAAAGATAGACAGCGAATGCGATCAAAAGTCCAAGGAGGACAAACACAAAGCGAAGCACCAGCGTGGGTTGATCCACCTGAAAATTAAACGGGCCGATATTGTTCTTGCTGGCTCCAAAGACAAACATAATGATCCCAAAGATCGCCAGGATCACCAACAACGAAATCAGAACGTTCGTAAGTTTCTTGTCCATCTTCATTCTCTCCTTTTTGGATTGGATCTATATATGCGCCAGCGCCTCAGCCCGCATAAAACGCCCGGTTTGCGGGAGCCGCTTCAGGTTCAACGCAAGAAGCGATGAGGGCACAAGGCGGCAGGCTTCGAGCCGATCGAGATCGCGCAGTACTTCCTGCGGCTTACCATCCGCCACAAGCCGGCCATCGGCGATCAATAAAACACGATTGGCATAGATGACTGCCAAATCCACATCGTGAGTAATAAAAAGGATCGCTTCAAAACCGGGCATTTGCAAAATGGAATCCATGAAGTTCATGTAATTATAGTAATCCTGCCCGGCGGTCGGCTCATCCATCACAAGGATGCGCGAACGCATGGCAAGGATGGCCGCAATACTGACGCGCTTCTGCTGGCCGAACGACAAGGCCAGCGGTGGGTCCTGCTCTTTATCGGAAAGGTTCACGATTTTCAGCGCCGTCTTCACCTCCTGTTCAATCTGATCCTTCGGATGTTTCAAGTTCGACGGTCCAAAAGCAAGTTCTGCGCGGACGGTCGGAGCAAACAACATGTGGCTTGGGCTTTGAAAAACATAACCCAGCGTAGCGGCGATTTGAGCAACGCTCAATTCCTTTGTATCGCGTCCATTCACCAGCACACGCCCCGATTTGGGTTTGAGCAACCCGATCGCATGTTTCACGAAGGTGGTCTTGCCGGCCCCGTTCGGGCCCAGCACGGCAATCACATCGCCGCGCTTGATCTCCAAATTGATGCCATGCAGGATTTCGCTATCGGGTTCGTAACTGAAGGCGACATCCTCAAATTTAACCAGTGTTTCAGACTGCCACTTCCAAGTACTCGGATCGGCTGCACTGGGAAGAATTTTAAGCTCGGCCGGAGCCTTATCATATTTTGCCCGCTCGACGATATCTTCCGCCGGTAATTTAACTTCTTTATAGTTCACTACTTTAGATAACCCGTTAAGCGCTCCCAAGTAACGGACTTGCCCCATATCCATGAACATGACGCGGTCGGGGCGGATGCGCAGAACGTCTTCGACGCGGTGCTCGACCAACAAAACAGTCATGCCTTCATCGGCGAGTTTACGCACCATGTCCAGCGAGTCCTGCGCGCTGGCCGGGTCGAGGCTGGCCAGCGGTTCATCGAGAAGCAGGATCCTGGGGCGCATGGCAAGCACACCGGCCAAGGCCACCTTTTGTTTTTCACCGCCCGAAAGGTTGAAGGTGTCGCGATCCCGGAGATCGGATATTTTCAAAAAAGCAAGCGCCTCATCCACGCGCTGAATGATCTCCGCGCGCGGCAAACCAAGATTTTCCAGGCCAAACGCAACTTCATTCAAAACTTTTGTGCCGAGGATTTGGCGTTCGGGATCCTGCAAGACGGTGCCCACTTTTTGTGAAATCTGCGAGAGCTTCCATGAAGAAGTATCTTCGCCAAACACCAAAACGCGCCCAGTCACCTGGCCCTTATAACTGCGCGGGATCAAGCCATTCACGGCACGGATCAAGGTGGTCTTGCCGCAGCCGCTGGCACCCGCGATCAACAAAATCTCGCCTGGGTTGGCGTTAAAGGAAATACGCTCAATCGCCGCGCCGGGGCGGTCACGGTAACGAAAGGAGAGGTTTTCTACAATGAGAGGAGATTCAGCCATTATGGTTCACAATTCGCCACACGCCTTAGTATTACAGCGCAAGGTTGTTGTCNNCTGACATTGCGCTGTAATGTTAGAGAACGCCTTCGTATGACATCAGGATACAAGCGCTTCAATCCTATCACCAATTTTGACATTCAATTTAACCGCCGCATTCCCATTCACCACCGATACAATCAGATTGCCGGTGCTGCCGAGCAAGGCAACCACAGCGCCTTCCGCACGCTGACCAAAGGTATTAACCATGCCTTTGATCTCGACGCCGTTCAACCTGACCACGATTATATCTTTGTTTTGCAAGGCAGCGCCCAAATTCTCGAGGCGAATGTTCGAAGCAAGATTGCCAAAATGATCAATATGGATCACTTCGCCGAGCCAGCCATTCGCCGTTCGCTGAGGCCGGGGAAGCTGGAGGCGCACCGGATCGGTAAACGGCGTGCCGAGGTTCGAAAGAGGAACGAGGTTGGCCAAATGTGCGGCGACCGGCGAAAAGATGTCGCGCCCGTGAAATACGTAACTGACGTTCGGCAGCCAATATTCCGTCCGATCCAATTGAACGAACTCACACGGCCAGCCTTCCTGACCGGCACGTTCCAGCAAAAGCGTGACCGTCCCATTATCCGGTCCAACGTAGAACCAATCGCCGATCATGGCGGCCATGGGACGGCGCGCGGTGCCCACGCCGGGATCTACGACAACCACATGGATCGTGCCTTTGGGAAAATACGGGGCGGAGCGCGCTAAAATCAGGGAGGCTTCACGGACGTTCTGCGCACCGATCATGTGACTCAAATCCGAAATTTGCGCCTGAGGACAAATCCCCCAAATGACGCCTTTCATCACGCCCACATTGCCATCCTTGATGCCGAAGTCCGTCATGAGAGTGATGATTGCCATATTAACTCCTCGCCAATATTATCAAGGGATACGGGAAGAATGTCAAGGCAGTTGAAGGGAAAAGGGAATGGTAATTGGGGAATGGGGAATGGTAATTGGGAAATGGATCATGGATCATAGTTAATGGAGGAGGGGAACGGGGAATGGTTCGACCGAAGACCGAAGACGGATGACGGGGGATGGATTTGTCAAAGTCAGAGGACGAACCGCGAAGAAGCAAAAACGCAAAACGCAAAGAGCGCAAAGGTTGCTTTTTTTTCGGTGCGCTTCGCACACTCCGCCTTGAAAAAAACGATAAAACATAGTTTCAGCATGGACTTTGAGAAAACCATGCTTCGAAAATTTTTCGTCCTTGACTTAATGAGCGGAGCAACTATACTTTAATAAACCTTTTCTGAAGAAAAAAGATTAAACACAACCCTGAGAGAACGCACTGAAAGAACACAGTACAGGCAGGGCATAGTACACGAACGCTTTGCGTGCTTCGAGAAGTACCCAAGGAAAAAATCCCTCACTTCAGGAGCGTTGCTGTTCTACTATTAGACTTTTGCAAGATGTCAAATCAAGCCCGGCCATTTGGCCGGGCTTGATTCTTTACGAGATGGTGAAGGATAATTGCTATTCCTCCCGGTGTTCCTGCCTT
>PMLN01000212.1 GCA_003158885.1 Anaerolineae bacterium | reverse complement strand
TGGGTTGATATCTTTCGCGATGGACTCAACCTGCGAGCCAACCGCATCCATGGTGGCTTCCATCAATTCAGGGATCCGTTCCAGTTCACGCGTGTCCCTACCAGCCATACGATAGGCGAGGTACAAAAAAGTAACCACCTGATTGGTAAAGGTCTTCGTGGCGGGGACGCTGATCTCGTAGCCACAGCATAGGGGCAGGCAGAACGAAGTGGCTTTCGTCAAGGTCGAGCCGATCACGTTGGCAAGCCCATACGAAGCCATGCCGTGCGACTCGGCGGCCTCCAACGCATTCAACACATCCTTGGTTTCACCCGATTGACTGACGAACACGCCCACATCTTCATAGCCGACCGCGGGTGCATACTGGGCGATGAACTGCGGCGCGAGCACCGGGATGGCGGGCCTGCCCGCCAGTTGTGCAAAATATACCGAACCGATCATGGCGGCGTGATAACTGGTGCCGCAGGCGATGAAATACAAATGGCGCGCCTTCTTCATCTTTTCAACCAGGTTCACAACCTCGGGGCTTCCATCGAGCAGGTGCAAAAGTTCGCGCGCCACCTGCGGCTGTTCGTGAATTTCCTTCAACATAAAATGGGGATAGCCACCCTTTTGCACGGCATCCATTGATTCGGTGACGGTTTCCGATTTCCGATCAATGAGCTTTCCATCCTTGACGGAACGCACTTCGACATGATCGGCCCACAAGGTTACGATCTCGCCATCCTGCGGACGGACGATCTTGCGAGTCAACGGCAAAATCGAGGGCAGGTCAGATGAAACACAGGTGAAACCTTCGCCGAGGCCCACCACCATGCCGGAGCCCTTTTTGAAGGCATACAGCCTATCCTCATTGATGCGCCCGATCACGAAGGCATAGTCGCCCTGCAAATCGCCATACGCAAGCCGGATCGCATCGATAAACTCATAGCCGCGATTGAGATAACGCTCCACAGCATGCACGCAGGTCTCCCCGTCATTCTGCGAGCGGACCACCAGGCCCTCCTCCATAAACTGCTGGCGAAGTTCAACGTTATTGACCACATTGCCATTGTGAGCGCCAACCAAGTCCCCATCCGAGTCAATGTGCGGCTGGGCATTGACCTGGGACGGTTCGCCGAAGGTGGCCCAACGCAACTGGGTGATACCGCGCGAGCCGCGCATCTCAGCGAAGTTATATTTCACCGATACTTCCTCGACCCTGCCAACATCCTTGCGCAAATCCACCTTGCCACCGCTGAGAGTTGCAGCACCGACCGAGTCGTAGCCGCGATACGTGAGTCGCTGGGCGGCCTCGATCAAGATCGGGCCAAGTGCTTCTTCCTTACCGGTAACAATCCCGAAAATACCACACATTGTTTTTATCTCCTCGGCAGCCGGAATGAGCCACTACCTGGCCGCCAAATATTCAGTCTTTGGATTATATTCCAATGAGACAACCCGCGTGTAAATAAAAAGCGTGACATTCAGCACTTGTTACAATCCAGGTCAAGGGTGTGCATAATATATCCTCCACTGGCAATATGGTAATCTTCGATGCGGTGATGTATCCATGATAGGGCAGCTATCCATCCTGAGCATCGCGTAAAGAATAATAGCCGGGTACTCTTAGCCCGGCTGTTGTGTAATGCGTGACGGCTACAGAAACGATTCCGGAACAAGCTACAATCGAGAAAGTTGGCTTTGCAGCGCCGGTCTTCGCTTGTACTTCTCCCTGGTCTCTTTCAAATACTCCCTCCATTCATCATCCTTCCCCAACAGCTTATAGGCTTGTTTCGCACGTTTAAGCCATGCAGCAACAATCGGATAATTTTTGCTTTTGGCCTCTGACATTAAGCGTTCGGCGTGTTTCAAACTGACTTGGGCAACCCATTCCGGTCGGTGGGGCAGGATGCCATCGGCCACTTTTTCGACAACCGGATACCATACATCATGTTCCTCCGCCACTTTAATGGCCTCATCCCATTCCTGTTCCAGCAATAGTACTTCGGCCAAAACTCCTTTGTCATGCGATTTACGAAGCATTGCCATTGCCTTCGGGCGCAAACCGCCCCAATCCGATTCGGCCAGTCACTTGATCGTCTTGTAGATTTTCAGTGATGGTTTCTCTGGAAAGACGGCCAGCCAGGCTGCCAGCGCTTCTTCGGTCCGTCCCTGAGCCTCTTCAATCGGCCCCAACCATTCACCCAGCCCCGCCTTTGGCCCTTCCAGTTTTAGGCCATGTTCACCGACTTCAATGGCTTCGGCCACCAGCCGTAATTCTCGCAATCGCAGCGCAACTTGCCGGGCCTCATCGGCCAGGCGAAGGCGCTTCCTGGCATATTTCACAGCCTCCGCGACCTATCCGAGGTCGCACAATTTAAGGGCATAGCGCAGGTGACGCTGTTCCTTCTCGCACAGGGCGAGATAATCCTCGGCGCGGCCCTGCCGGTCGAGTACATTCAATTTGGCTTCGGTGAGATCGAAATGATAGGATATGGCCGGCCATCTCCGTTCGCGGATTTCATATCCGGCCTCCTCGTCCCACTCATCGTCTTCATCCCAATCATCCTGTTCGTCTTCCTCGATGAGTTTAGAGACTGTCCTCCTATTGCCTTCCACCTCTTTGGGGACTTCTCTCCAGCCAAATTTCGCGGCCTGAATGGCAATGTCCAGGCTATCTCCCATTCCGTAATTATCGGCATATAGGATCAATTCCTCGAGCCTGCGGACCAGCCTCTCCCGTTCGACCGGCCCAAGTTCCATGCTTAAAATTGCTTCAGCCAATGGCAGGCCCAGTTCGCCTATAAAGCCGCCCAACTCGCCATCCGAGTCGTCAACATACTCGATGGCCCGGCTTGCCTCTTCCAGTAACACAAGCAGGATTTCGAGGGCATTCCTGTATCCCCGGCCATTGACGCGCCGGCGCCAACGAAGAAGACCAGAGAACAATTGTCATCTATAACGCATGAACGTAGCCGCTCGATACTCTTCGCTGAGATTGACGCGTCTTGGATTGAGATACCAGTGGATAAGATATCTTCGATCATTTTTGATCCAATGGATACTCTTATTTTTTCAAGTATACATTAGTTTTAGCGAATATCCATTAACGTCACGTGTTGGTGTAAAACATACATCACTGGAGGAAGTTTGTAAAGCCAGATTATAGGAATGAGGACGCGCCATAATTTGAACGACTACATTCCAAATAGCCTCGACTTTTCATTCTTGTTTCCAAGGAGCAACGTACTGAATTTTTCGGAAAGTCCGCCTAGCATCGGATGAGCAATAGGAACCACCGGAAAAAATCAATTCGCCCAAGCATTCCCAAGAGTTATCGAAGTTTTGTTCGTTTTAGGTCAACTACTACAGGAGGTCTCATAGAAAATTGTTGTTCGGGTCTGAACATAAGTTCAATATGAAGATTTCATATTTTGCAATATCGAAAGTTGTTTTTCTGGATCAAGTAAGTTGCGTTTGCCAAGACGTCTCAAAATTTCCTGACACTCGGTAAATACTTGGATTGCCTGGTCAACATCNNCATAACCAAACCAATATAAATTTTCTGCAAGTGACTTCTCATCTTCATTCGCTCGAATGATAACCAACCCTTTTTCCAAATAATAACGAGATGAAGTCCATTCTTGCCTTTGTAACTGCAGAAATCCAAGAGACGAGTAGAGCCCTGCGAGGCCGGTGTTATCTTGGAGTTCTTCTGCAATATGAAGACTATCTTCATATAGAACTAAAGCATCATCCATGCGATTCTGTCTCTGAGCGATAATTCCAAGATTGAAAAGTGCAAGAGCTTCACCTTGCCGCTCGCCGCTGTTTTTGAAAAGAAAAAGCGCTCTTTCAAACATCGGCTGTGCTTTCCAAATCTCTTCATTGACTAGGAACCGACTGGCTTGCAGCATTAATAGCGCCGATTCACCAACTTCTCCCATATTTGAGAACACCTTTGTTATATGAT
>PMLN01000344.1:12642-13195 GCA_003158885.1 Anaerolineae bacterium | reverse complement strand
TTAACCTTGAAAGGGTTGCGTCCTGGGCCTCTAGACGATGGGGGCTTTTTTAGGCGGGCGGATTGTATCATCCCCTCGTGTACCGGTCAAGCAATTGGGTCTCGATCATGGCTGTCTCAACGTCAGAGAACGAACCGCGAAGCCCGCAACCCTCAAAGAACGAGGGCAGGCGAGCGCAAAGAAAATCTTTTAAACTTCGCGTTCTTGGCGTTCTTCGCGGTTGATTTTTTCTGAATTGCGAATCTTGCCCAACTTTGAGAAAATCATAATGTTTTTAGCTTTCGGGCTTGACGCGCTGATTGAGCAGCGCCACGAGGTCAACCTGCGTGCGATTGATCAACATGCCCGCCCCTTCCACGCGCACGTTGGGAAGCAGGATGGCGGTGAGGGTGGCATTGAAGACCGGGATAAAGTCGCGCGTGCCCTCCGAGATCAGCACGGTGAAATCGAAGCGTCCCGGCAATTCGAGAGTGCCTTCGATCTCGAACATCTGCGTGGTGATGCGGGCAGGATATTCCACAACGCTGGCATAGCCGCCGCGCACCAGCGCCTG
>PMLN01000344.1:0-12618 GCA_003158885.1 Anaerolineae bacterium | reverse complement strand
CTTGCCCACCACGCGATAGCCGGAGGTCAGGATATCGGCGGGCAGGAAGCGATAGGTACGCGGACTAGCATCCATTGCCATAATGGAGATTCCTTGTCAGATCACGATTCTGCCGGCGGGCGCGAAGCCGGACGGGGCCGGTCGCGATGCGATATACGCTTGGTGCCGGTCGGCTTGCCCGCATCGGGATTCAGAAGCATCGTCAGCATGGAAATGGATTTTTCATCGTACTCGCGGTGACCACAGACATCACAAATCCACGCCGGAAAATTCTGCACGGTGATCAGTTCCTCACCGAGCCAGGTGAAATACGTGATGAAGCGCAGGCGCAGCATGCCTGCGGAACATTCACGACACGGAACAGGTTCGGGAATCGTCGATTCGCTCATTTCAACCTCTAAGGTGCAGTCACCACGATCTGAATATGATCCACAGCGGCCCATTCCTTGGGCGGCCAGTAGATCAACAAGGCCTTGCCCACCACGTTTTTGATTGGCAGGAAGCCCCAGGCATGGGAATCGGAAGAGTCGTTGCGGTTATCGCCCAACACGAACAGGGTATCCTTGGGCACATCCCACAGGCCGGAATAATCCGGCTCGGCCGCGATATAAGGCTCGGTCAACGTTTTGCCGTTGACGGAGACCCGGCCATCGCCGATGACGATATGATCGCCGGGCAGGCCAATGACGCGCTTGATCAAGTCGAGGTTCTTGGTGGTCGTGGATTGAAAGACGATAATATCGCCGCGCGCCGGCGTGCCGGTATGATACGCCAGCTTATTCACCAATACAAATTCGCCGTCATGCAGGGTGGGTAACATGCTAAAGCCATCCACGCGCACACGCGCGGAAAGCGTGTTGATGATCAAAAACAAAACGACAGCCAGCCCGACCGTTTCGAGCAAATCGAGCAGGAAATGCTTCCAATCCGTTTTTTCCTGNNTTATTATACCTGACCCCAGGCGAAATACGTTGGCACGTTCAGGAGGCGCGTCCCGCGCAGATGAGCTTCTTCATCCAGTTTTTTCCAGCGTGCGATCTCTTTTTCTGAAAGCAATCCGGCCAGGTCGGATTCGATCACATCCCATTCGGCCTGCCATTCCCCGGCAGAACCGGCCTCGTTCCCCCGGCTCTGAATGGGGCCTGTCTCGATGAACGCGAGGCCGGCCCGAAAGAATAAATCCGCCAGATGCGCGCCGAGGCCGATATCCGCGCCCTGGCGTTCGAGCGATTCGTTTTGCAAGCGCCCAAGCGGCAGCAATTCATCCGGTTGATCGGTGCGGGCTGTGTAATCCGGTTCGGCCAGGGCCAGGACATAACCGTTCAACCTGGTCACGCGTTTCATTTCCAACAACACTTGGAAAGGATCCTTGACCCAGAGCAGGAGGAAATGACAATAGGTAATATCGAAGGATTGATTTGGATAAGGAAGGAAATGCGCATCGCCGCGCGCCAAGCAGGCAGTTCGTGCGTGGAGATGTGCTTCGCTCAAGGCGGCCGCGTCGAGGTCAAGGCCATGAAGGACGGCGGAGGTTTGCAGGGTCGAGAGGATCGCGCCTGTTCCGCTGCCCACTTCGAGGACGCGTCCGGCGCCTGAAAGTTTGGCTTTATCGAATACGTAATCGCGCAGTCCGCGCGTCCAGACGGCTTGCTGAAGGTAACGTGGATGCCAATTCATTCCTTTTGGAGTAAGGCCAGCCCAAGTGCAAACACGCCCAAGCCGAGCAAAGTGATGTTCGTTTCTGCGGGAACCGCCTTCAAAGCGCTCAATACCACAACCGCAACCCCCATCGCCATTCCGACCGCTTTTAGAACCAGTGCGACAATACCGGATGATTTCATTTCAGGCTCCTAGGAGAAAAGAGATTAAACACGAAGGGCACAAAGGAAACGAACTTTGGTTTCAGGAACTTCGCTTTTCATCATTGGACTTTTGCAAAAGGTCATTCTTATAAATCCTGTTAAAGGGATCGCGCAGGGCATTGCCGAGAATCTGATCCGCCAGGCCCTGGGCAGGCAGGACATCACCGTCCGGCTCCACATACAGCCAAGCCTTGCCCGCTCCGCCCCGAACATTATCCTCGGCAGTCTCCAGCGCAACCGGATGATTGGCAGAATACGGCACGGGCAGGTCATGCTTGAGAGCCAGACCGAGGGCGGCAGCCTTATCCTGTAAATCGGAATGTGGCAACTGAGGATCGGCGAAGGTCAGGGAAAGGGATTTGACGCCCAACGAAGCAAGGCGTTCCAGGGCAGGCGCCGTACTCGAAAAATTATCCTTCGTCACCGTTAAATGCACGGTCACGAAAATATCCTCGGGCACGATCGTCTCAAGCGCTTTCCAAGAGGTCTCATTATCCAGCTGGAGCATAAAGAGCAGGTGGTCGAGGCCGGTCTTCAGCAGCAATTCAAGATAAGCCTGGTCGGCGAGCTTCAAGCCGTCGGTCAGCAATCCGCAGACCTGACCATTCTTCTCGGCGCGCGCAATCAGGTCAACTAGGTCATCACGGAGAGTCGCTTCGCCGCCAGTAAAGGTGACATGAGGGATGCCAAATTGCCAGGCCTTATCGAGGATACCAAACCATTCATCCGTTGTCAGTTCACGGTCGACGCGTTTGACCGGCGCATATCCGGCCTGGGTGTCGGCGGGCAGGCGATAGGTTAAGGCGCAATCGAGGCGAAGCGGGGCGCTGAGATCGACCGAATGAGGCAGGAGGCGGTCGAAGTCGAGGTAGGACTCGGGATCGAGATCGGTGGTCGTGACCAGCCTTTGAATCCGGGCGGAAAAATCGTTGTAATCCTGCAAGGCCGTGTTCCGGTCAATGCGGTAACGTGAAGCGATCTCTTTGGCCGCGGCCTCGGGTGCAGTGCCTTTGATGAAGTGATAAGCATATTCCGCGGCGGTGGGATTGAGATGCAGGACGGTGGCGGCATTCACCACCAGCACACCCGAACCGTCCGGCTGGAGCCGCAAATGAATCCGATATGGCAGAGGCTCTTCAGGGGCGGACTGCTTGTGATACAGGCCGGATTGAACCGGCTGGACTTTCGTAAAGAATTTCTTCATGGCCTTCTCCTCAGCGATATGCTAGAAGATTTTTTAGCTCAGCGGAATCAGCGTTCTTCCGCGTTCCTTCCCAGCTCGAATGAAGTTCCATCATTCCTACGAGCGGACAAAATGCGGCACCTCAAAAGGAATCTCAAGAGACAACTCGACGAAGCCCGCATATTTTCCGCCCTTGAACCAGGGCGACTGATAGATCATTTTTTTGATGCCATTCTTTTCGATGGTGTAAACGTTTTTCTCCTTGGCCGCCAGCAATGCTTCTGCTTTCGTGCGCGCCGGTTCGGGATGGCAATCCATCATATTTTTCCCGATCAGAGCATAACCGCCATCCTTCTCGAAGGTTTTGGCGGCCTTATCGTTCATTGCGAGAATGACGCCCTGCGCATCGCAGACCGTGATCGCCGCAGGAAATTCCTTGATCCATTCGTGTTCATTCATATCAACATCTCCAGTTTTTCGTTGAAATTCTCAAAACACTTGCACTTGCGCCAAGTGCAGGCGGAGATCACAGAGACTCTATTTAAGAGGAGATTCTCTGTGCTCTCCGTGTACTCTGTGTTGAAACTCTGTAAGGTGAGCTAAGCGCTCCTTGTTCAACGCCGAGATCGGCGCGCTGATCTTCAAATTGCAACGGGCATCCGCCGCCACACTCCGCGACGAGCGAACAGTCACTGCATTTGGCAGGCAGGTTCCGGCGCTCGCGCAACTGTACCGAGAGTTCGTGATTCCAGATCGAGTCCCATGAATCGGTCAACAGGTTGCCGAGGGCATGATAATAGGATTGGCACGGCAGGACATCTCCATTCGATTCAATGCACATGCTGTAGAGCGCGGCAGTGCAGCCCTTGACACCCAGGTTATTGGCGGTCGGGTCAAACTCGCAGTACTGGGTGGGCGTATACCAGATGAGACGCTGTCCGTGCTCGGAGGTCTTGCGCGTGGCGATATCGAGCAGGGGTTGAAGTTCGCTTTCCTGGAGGCCGGTCCCCACCGTCAAACCATGGCCTGAATAGATGAGGGCGTTCAAGCCAACGGTCGGCACGCCCAGTTCGGCCAAGAAATCCAGCGTGTCGGGAATCTTATGAGCGTTGGTCTTCAACATAGTGGTGTTGGTCATCACGTACAGCGGACTGGCGAGGGCGTTCTTGAGACCTCGAACGGTCTGATTAAAGGCACCCTTTGCCCCTACCATCTGATCGTGGATTTGCGGGTCACAGGATTCAAGCGTGATCTGCACGTGATCGAGGCCGGCATCCACAAGCTGCTGCAGGTATTTTTCATCCGCCAAGCGGCGGGCG
Organism: Anaerolineae bacterium; assembly: GCA_003158885.1. Lineage (GTDB taxonomy): Bacteria > Chloroflexota > Anaerolineae > Anaerolineales > Villigracilaceae > Fen-1038. The sequence continues at coordinate 8,254 of PMLN01000344.1, read as the reverse complement.
TTGGTATTAAGGCCTGTAATCTGCCCATTGGATTCGGCGTGACGGATCAACTCCGGTAAGTCATTGCGAAGAGTGGGTTCGCCACCGGTAAAGACAATATGAGGAACGCCGAGCGTCCAGAGTTGATCAATGATCTTGATCCATTGCCCGGCCGTCAGTTCGGGATAGTTGCGTTCACGGGCGTTGTAGCAGTGGGCACAGTCATTGTTGCAGCGATAGGTAACCGCCAAGTCCATGCGGTAGGGCGCAGAAGGACGGGCGCTGAAGGGCATGTCCACTTCCAATCCAAGGTCATGAATCGGGCAGGCGCCGTCAGGGCGGATCAATTCAGAAAGCTGAAGGCGGAAAGATGAAAGATCGGAACGGGCTTGGGAAGCGTTCACGCGATATGCTTTTTGAATCGCCTTTATGGCATTCTGCTCTTCAACGTTTTCCAGCACCAGATAAGCCATCAGTGAGGCCGTTGGATTCAAGTGCATGACACGATTGGCGTTGACAATCAAAGTGCCATGACCGTCGGGGTCGAGGCGGAGGTGAATGCGCGATTTTTCGTCCGCATCCTGGCGAATGTAATGATAGAGACCGGGCGAAGGAGTGCGGAGCGAGGAGCGCGGACCGAAAACGGATTTGAGCGAATCAATGCCAGACATGATTACCTTTAAACTCTCACTGTTGAGTCTTGAACTATCTTCCGCCACCGGCACAGGCGCAGGCGCAGCCGGCACAGGCACAAGCGCAGGCACAGCCGCCATGTCCACCACCACCGCCGCGATAACTTGTGGTCGAGGGTGGAGGCGGAGGGTTGGTTACGTTGGCAACGCCGCTGGTGAACGAGCTCATGTTGCCAATGACTTTATTCGAAAAAGTTTGAACGCCGCCCACCACCGAAGCCGCAAATGTTGCGCCGGGCAATGATGAAGATCGTCCGCCGCCGGTTGGAAGAGACGTTGGTGCGCTGCCAGTCACCATGGGTGCAGAACGATACATCGGGTCGTAGCCTCCCCACCAGATCGGAAGGAAGATCGGACCGGTGAAGACGCGCTGTGAGCGCTGATCGTAATTGTGGTCGAGCATCGTCCATTCCAGGTTTTGATCAATGGCTTGGCTTTTGACTTCAGGAGTCTGCGCGGCTTCCACTTGCGCCCAAGCCTGTTCCATGATGTTCTTGTAATAATCCTGCGTCTCCTTGCGGCTGAAGCCCTTCATTTTTTCGGAAACGGATTTGACCAAGGCCACCATCATATCCTGCAAGGCGCGGCGGCGAAGGCTCAAATCTTTTTGTCCGAAAGCCTTCAGGAAATCAATTTCATATTGGTTTAAATTGGCGGGCTGGGTTTGCGCAAGGGATAACTCGAGCGGATCACGCGTGACCACCTCGGCCGCGCTTTTCTTGATCACGCCGAATAAAATCATCGTCATGACTTTATCGAGAGGCTCTTCGAGCAGGATGCCGGCCTCAACGGCGGTCAAACCGCGTTTGATGCCGTGACCTTCAATGCCGATGCGCGGCGGGATGTATTGCAGTTTGCGGCGCTGTCCCTGGATGGCGGAAAAGATGGGTATGCCCACGAAGAACAGGATAAAACAACAAAAATACAACGCCCACGAAGAATTGAACAGCCCGGAAATCAAACCTCCGATGACATCCAGGATGGAGGGGGGTTGAATGATGGCAGTATCAGGCACATAATGTTTCGGGAAGGAGGCGCCGAACGTATACTCAGTGTATGCATTGGCGCTGGTAGATTCCCACATGTAAGTAATTCGGCTCTGCGAATCGATCCCGGCCTGCGGCTGGGAGGGGAAACCGGAGGGCGAAGAATGCCACTTCGGCTCAGTGGGCTGGACGCCGGGCGGCAGGTGGAAGGTCACCTTGAGATCCGTGTTACCCACCACATATTGCGAATCGAAATACGTGGGAGCAAAGTCGGCACTGGCATAGGTGCTATCGTTGGAATCGGGATAGAGAACGCCGGTGATCGCGCCGACATCCACATGAACCACACCGCTGACACCAGGTTGAATCGTTTGGGCACCCATCACAACCGAAAAGCCGGAGCCGCTGCCCTGATAGCCGCTCTGGGATACGCTGACATTGTGACCATTTACGTCGGCAGTCACGGTGCTCATGTCGAAGTTGGAATTCGGCATACCGACATCCACGAAATCAATGGGAGCTGCCCCAGATTGGTTGACGAAGGTGATGGCGTATTGGAGAGCCTCGCTCCCGTCGGAGTTCCAGGACACATCCACCGATTCAAGCGGGACGCCGAAGGAATAGGAGGATTGCGCCAGAGCGCTGGCGGGCAGGATGAGGGCGACATACAGGATGAGGAGCGCTGTTAGAATTTTACGGAGCATGGAATCTCCTTTATGTTTCAAGTGTTGAACAATGAACGTGACGTTGTTCAAAACGCAAATCGCAAAACGCAATCAATTACCACTTTGGTTCTTCGGTCATTTGATAGGTGGTGCCGCAGTAGGGACATTCGACCATGGGCGCGCCGGCCACCATTTTGATGTTCTCGGGTTTAAGAGCGCCGCCGCAGCTGCGGCAGGTGATCTGGGAAATTTTGGTGTCGCCGGGCAGATCCACTTTCATGGTGACCTGTTGCACGACCTCGGTCTTGCCTGCACGCACAGCCGCATAGACCATCCCCGCGCCACCCGCCAAAAAGAGAATCCCCACGCAGCCGAAGCCTAATCCAAACGTGAGCCAACTTGGACTGCCGCTGGCAGAGGTTGAAGCTATCGCATAAAATCCGCCCAGGATAGCCAGGCCCAAGCCGATCAGAAATAAAATCCCCGCGCCGATGTAAAGCAAGGTTTTGCCCATAAGAGGAAGCCTCCTGCAAATATATACGATGAGTGTAGCATTTTCTCTCAGAGTGTACAAATGACTTTTGTCCTGATATTTCGCCCATGTTTGTCCAATTGTATGCGTGGAAATTGGCTTATACTTGAGAAAAACTTTTAAACACTAAGGTCACAAAGGAACACAAAGGAGAAACCTTTAAACCTTTGTCAGTCTTGGTGCTATTCGTGGTGAAAACTATGACTCTCCAGGATCAATACAAAAAATGGCAAGAGAGCACGCTCAAGAAGTCGCTCGATAAATTTGCAGAGCGGAAGAAGAAATTCGAGACGACAGCGGGAATCGAGGTGCCGCGCGTGGCAGGGCCGGGTTTCGACCCTGAAAGGGCGCAGGGCGTTACGGCGGAAGAACGCCGCCTACTCGACCACCAAGAATCAGATTATTTGGAGAAATTAAACTTCCCGGGTGAATTCCCGTTCACGCGCGGGGTCCAGCCGACGATGTACCGGTCACGCTTTTGGACGATGCGCCAGTACGCCGGATTCTCGACGGCCGAGGAATCCAACAAACGGTATCGCTATTTGCTGAACCAGGGCCAGACCGGCTTGAGCGTGGCCTTCGACCTGCCGACCCAGATCGGCTATGACGCGGACGATACGATGGCGCTCGGTGAAGTGGGCAAGGTGGGCGTCTCGATCTCGACGGTGGAAGACATGGCACGCTTGTTCGACCAGATCCCGCTGGATAAGGTTTCCACCTCGATGACGATCAACGCGCCGGCGGGGATCTTGCTGGCCATGTATATCGTGGTGGCGAAGCGGCAGGGTGTGGAGATGAAGGCCCTGCGCGGGACGATCCAGAACGACATTTTGAAGGAATACGTGGCACGCGGGACGTATATCTTCCCGCCCGCGCCCTCGATGCGGCTCATCACGGACATCTTTTCGTTCTGTACACGCGAAGTCCCAAATTGGAACACGATCTCGGTCTCGGGTTATCACATCCGTGAAGCGGGTTCGACCGCCGTGCAGGAGGTGGCGTTCACGCTGGCGAACGGGATCGCGTACATCGAAGCGGCCATCAAAGCCGGCTTGAACGTGGATGAGTTCGCGCCGCAGATCTCGTTCTTCTTCAACGCACATAATAATCTACTGGAAGAAGTTGCCAAGTTCCGCGCCGCGCGCCGGTTGTGGGCCAGGATCATGCGCGAGCGCTTCAAGGCGCAGAAACCGGCCTCCTGGCAACTGCGCTTCCACACACAGACGGCCGGTTCGACGCTGACCGCACAACAGCCGGAAAATAATGTGGCGCGCGTGACACTGCAAGCCCTATCCGCAGTGTTGGGCGGGACACAATCCCTGCACACGAATTCGATGGATGAGGCGCTTTGGCTGCCGACGGAAAAGTCGGTGCGGGTGGCGCTAAGAACCCAGCAGATCATCGCCTATGAATCGGGCGTGGCGGATTCGGTGGACCCGCTGGCGGGCTCGTATTTGATCGAGTATCTGACGGACCAGATCGAGCAGGGTGCAACCGAATATATCTTCAAGATTGATGAGATGGGCGGGGCGCTGAGCGCCATCGAGGGCGGCTACATGCAGAATGAAATCCAGGAGGCGGCCTACCAGGCGCAGAAGGCGATCGAGAAGAAAGAGCAGATCGTGGTGGGCGTCAACCAGTTCCAGAGCGAGGAAAAACTCACGCTGGATAAATTGAAGATTGATCCAGCCATCGAGAGCGCGGCGCGTGAAGGATTGGCGGCGTTCCGCTCAAAGCGGGAGCAGGGGAAGGTGGCAGAGTTGCGGACGCGGCTGGAGCAGGCGGCCAGGACGAATGAGAATATGATGCCGTTGTTTATTGAATGTGTGGAGAATAATCTGACGCTGGGTGAGATTTGCAATACGTTGAGAGGGGTATGGGGTGAGTATGTGGCGGAAGGATTTTGACCCCCTCCCAACCTCCCCCACCGTTCGTGCCGCGAACTACGGCGGTACGCCGGTGCGAGACGGCAAATGCGACAATTTAATTTTGGATCAAAATCGCTAGATTTCATGGTCGAATTTGGGGGAGGAGAAGTTGAGAGTAAAACCTGACTGGTCTGCGCGAAGAGTCGGTGAAAGTGACTTTGAGGCCGTGCAGAAGCTGCTTTCGAGTATGGCGCGCAGGAGACCTGTCAGGTTTGGATAATTTAGAAGATCGCACTTGTGTAATGTCGCAATCAAATATATACTGTTAATCACGTTATAGGAGGTGAACCATGCCGCCGTTTGCACCTGCTGAATGTCCGCACTGCGGACATCGCAATCGTTATGATCTGGCCGAATTGAAGAAGAAGGACGGACATATCAACAAAGGTATTGTTTATCGAAGCGCAGAACAAGTTGAGGAATTTGAAGTGACCTGCGACAATTGCGGCCGTTCCTTCAAACTATCCTTGAAAGGTGGACAACATGCCACGGAAAAATAAGCTGGCGGAAGATGAGATTGAGGCCGTTGCCAGCCCCCTTTCCCCACAAGATGAACAACTAAGCGCTCTGTTCGACAAATTAGAAAGCGGATCGCTGGAGACGCTGGAAGATGCAGCCCGGCAGATCATCACCTTATCCACAGCCTTGCTGGCTGCATTTTTGGGCCTGCTGGCGTTCAAGGATGTGCCTGCCTATCTGGGATTTCTTGAGATCAAGATCATCGGTGCGGGAACCTTGCTGGCTTTTTTCTTTTCGCTGTTTGCGGCGCTGATCGCCGTCTCACCCAAACGATATGATTTTCCACGTGCCAGCCTGACCGCCAAGCGCACGGCGCTGGATGCCATGCTAAAACGTAAACAAGACGCGGTAGTCTGGGCTTCGTGGATTTTCGGTATTGGCGCGCTGTTGATGCTGGCCGCCGCGCTGGATATTTTGATTTTCAGGTTGTAGCGGTGGTTTCGATACGCCCTTCGCTAGCGCTCAGGGCTACTCAACCACCGAGTTGGGACAATAATCATGCTTGAATTACAGCTCACATTACAGAACAACCAAGTTAATGTAAAAGCCAATGGAAAAGAGAGTCACCTGTTCCCATTGCAAGATTTAGGGCAAACGAAAAAGGAATGGGAAGACTTTCTCAAAAATCCGCGCCCGTATGGGATGAAACTCTTTGAGGCTTTGTTCAAGGATGGCTCGCAGGCGCGCAAAGCTTTTGATGAACTCACAAAGCAAAGCGAGCGGACAATTGTGCTGATACTGGAGTCGCCTGATCCTTCGACTTCGCTCAGGACAAGGTTAGATGGCGTGGCCTGGGAATATGCCTATCATGGTAACGCTTATGTAGTGGAAGATTATCCATTCGTGCGCGCGTTGCCAGAAAATGAACGTCCCACCAATGGACGATTGAAAGCCAGTTATGAACGCATACCGTTATTGTTCATCCCGGCCAACCCGCTGGTGGGTTTGAACGGCGAACCAATGCGCGCCTTGGATGAAGAAGCCGAGTGGAAGGAGATGAAAAAATACATTGCCGCCAGCAACGCAGGCTTTGACTTGTTGAAGATGCTCCCCGCCACTCCCAAACAATTGCAAACGGTGATGGCACAGTTCCACGAGGGATTGATCGTGCATTTTTCGGGGCATGGAGGCGTGGCCGATGGCAGGGCGATCCTGTTATTTGAGGGAGAAAACGGGGCTTCGAATCCGCTGGATGTGCAGGAGTTCGTGAGAGAGATCAAGGATAAGGCGGCCATCACATTCTTGAGCGCCTGCCAATCTGCTGTTGCAGAAAAGACCGAGTATTCCAATTTGGCACGCGGCCTGGTCAAGGCAGGAGTCCCATTTGCGCTGGGGATGCAGTTCAATCTGCCCGATCCCTTCGCACCCGAGATCAGCGGCCAGTTCTACAACTATCTCACGCACGGGCACAGTGTGCCTGAAGCGGCGCGGCAGGCAAGGCGCGCCGTGAAACGCGAGCATGAACTTTACGTGGGTATGATCGCGCTATACGCGGCGCACCCCGATGAAGCGGGGACACTCAAATGGTCAGGCACAGGTGCGCAGACCCTGAGCACCTTCCGTCCGGCGGATGTGAGCGACCTGCCCGCCCCTGCCAATGGATTGATCGGACGCCAGGGCGAATTGATGCGCATCGGCACGAAATTACTGGAAGGAAAGAAACCGTTAACAGTTACACTGCACGGCGCGGGCGGAATCGGCAAGACAGCCTTGCTATGGCAGGCGCTCTTGCGCTTTGCCCCATCCTTCGAGGCCGCGCTCGCTATCGGGCTGGATCCCCTGCCCTCGCTGGAAAGCGTGCTGGGAAGGATCGAACGCTTTTTGGGCTTGCAATCCCCCTGTTCCAATGACACGCAGGAACGCGAAACGTTAGTGCGCAATGCGTTGACGAGCAAGCGCACGCTGTTGGGCTTGGATAATTTTGAAACGCTCAACCATGCCGTTGAAGGAATCCGAAGTCTCGAGCCTTCGGATTCCAGTAAAGTTGCCAAAAGTTTATACGCCTTCTTCAAGAGCCTGCCTGCTGAAGGCGTGGTCTTGTGTGTGACCAGCCGCGAGAAGACCAATTTACCTGGGGAAACCATTGAAGAAATTTACGGCTTGGAAGACGCCATGGGCGGCGCCTTGTTTTATGAAAACGTCAGCACGCGCAGGGATGCGATCAATGTAAAAGATGGCAATTTGGAAAAACTCAGCGCGGCGGTGGGCGGACACCCGCTGGCCCTGCGGCTGTTGGCGCCAATTTTCGAAGAGCAGGCGGGATTATCGCTGGAGCAGTTCATCGAAAAATTGCAAACCTTTTTGCCAAAAGCCAGCGACCGGTGGACGGAAGAAGAACGTCACGCAAGTTTGGGCGCGTGCTTTGCGTTCTCAATAGATAATTTGCCAAAGAATGAAGAAGGGCAGAGACTGCAAGTTGCTATCTCGCGTCTGAGTGTGTTCACCGCCTTCTTTGTAGATTTTACCGCCGCACCCGTGTTGGAAAACAAGATGTTTGAAACGGATGAAGAAGTTACTGCCATGCGCGAACGCGCAAGTAACACGCTTCACACCTTATGGGAACGCGGTTTGCTGGAACAATCATTGATTCCTTTGGAGAAAGAAAACTTTTACCTGTATCGCTTGCATCCCGCGCTTGGAATTTTTGCCAAAGAATCCTTGACCGATGTAGAAATCGTCAAAGAAAATTACTGGCAATCCATGAGCAATTTGGCACGCATGGGAGAAGAACAGATCACCAAAAGCCCTCTCATGGCACAAATTGTTTTGCGCGCTGTACCCGATTTACTGGTTTCGGCTGAATCTAAAAACGACCAAGACGCCGCTTTGATGCAATTCCGCGTTAGTAAACTACTAGGACAATTCGGCTTGTACGATGATTCGTTGCGTTTGCTTGGCAAATCTCGCGACACAAACGAATCTCTTAAAAACCTGCAAGGCAAAAGCGCCACGT
>PMLN01000282.1 GCA_003158885.1 Anaerolineae bacterium | reverse complement strand
TTCGGCTGGCGGGCCGCGATCAGTCCGGTTGAGACTGCTTCCTGCCCAATATATAAGTGCATAAATCCGCCGATCTTGCCCTGCTGATATAACTCCGCGCCGCGCTCTTCCACACGCCGGATCAGTACCATCTGATGATATAGTTCAAGTTGTTCCTTTTTATCCATGAAATCTCCATTCATCCAAGCCAATAACACCCATTCGCGTTCCGCTTGTAGTGTTCCAAACAAGCAATTATATCAAAAATCAGTACGTTTTTGTCCGATTTGAAGATTTTGATTTGAAGTAAAATAATCCCATGCAATGGATCACAGGCGGACGCGAAGGTGAAATAAAACGACTCATTGCTCAGTTGAGCGATCCAACAAAACGCGAGCGCGCCGCTCAGGATTTGATTCACATGGGCGCAGAAGCGGTGCCCGGGTTGAGCGATTCACTCGCCACGCGCGATCCAGCCTTGCGCGATCTGATATCGCAAATCCTCGTACGCATCGGACCTTCCGCTGCGCCGTCCGTACGCAAGGCTTTGATCACAGCTCATCCGGAAGTCCGCGCACGCGCTGCCCAAATTCTCGGCGTACTCAAGGATAAAAGCTCCATTCCAGCATTATTAGACGCGCTGCGAGGCGAATTTTATACCGTGCGCGTCCAGGCCGCGCTGGCGCTTGGGCAAATCCGTGACCCACAAGCCATTTCAGCTTTAACGCAGGCTCTAAAAGACAGGGAGCCGGAAGTCCGCGCCGCGGCCTGTATTGCCCTGGGCAAATTCGCAGACCCGCGCACATTTGAGGCGATCAGCAATATCCTGCTCACCGACCTGCAAATTGATGCGCGTCAGGCCGCTGCACAAGCCCTGGGCGGGACAAAACGCACGGAGGCGATCCCATATTTGATGGAGGCTTTGCGCGATTCTTATTGGTGGTATGAACGCGACCAGGCTGTGAATCATTTATTGGATGCCATTGCAAAAATGGGGAACGCGGTGGTTCCAAGCCTGATCGAAGCGCTGAGCGATAATGAAGGTACCGTTAAAAAATATGCTGCTTTACTGTTGGCGCGCCTTCCCGATCAACGCGCCCTCGAACCCCTCAGCATTTCGCTTTACGATACGCATTTCGATGTGTGCCGCGCCTCGGCGGAGGCGCTGGCTTCCATCGGCGCGCCCGCCCTGCCCATCCTGCTGGATGCATTGCACCATCCCGAAGCCTGGCTCCGCCAGCAAGCGGTCATCGGCCTTGCAAAATCGCGCAGCGCTCAAGTCGTTCCGGAATTACTCATTTCACTCAATGATGAAAACCGCGAGGTGCGCAAACAGGTCATTCAATCGTTGGGAGAACTGCGCGACCCGCGCGCTTTGCCTGTTCTTCAGGAACTCGCGGCATCTCGCACAGACAAGGAGATGGCCGCGCTTGCCAGGCAGGCGCTCGAACACATGCGGTAAGCGTTTGCATTGCCGCAGCCATGCGATGCCTTTAGTGTTTCCTTTTGCAGCTAAATTTTAGAAATGGAGAGACTTTTATGAATACCTTAATTATCGTTCTTCGTTGGATACATATTCTCAGCAGCGTCTCCATCGCTCATAATTTACGAAAACTGGCGATCCAAAGCGTGCCGGAATCAACACGTCTGATCCCCTTTGAGTTTGAAGTAGAAATCTAGCAATAAAGACGCCTCTCAAAATGGCGTCTTTTGCTTTAGGAACGTTATAATACCAAACGGTTTGCGTTACCTGCACAAGGCGGGGACAGTGAAGGTGCCCAACTGGAAAAAGGCTAAGTCGCAGAAAGCTACTTGAGATTGCCGAATAATCCTCAGCGTCCGGTGCACACCTTGTTGGAAGCTATTTGACGAAAATATACTTATCTAGCGCGCCTTGACCTGCGACCCGAATAACCATGAACAAAATCTTTTTCTTTTTCAGAAATTTCCAATAATCGTTTGTTTTTGTTTAGAAACTCCCAAGCCCACGGCTGAATATTGTAAGCAAAGCCTTCTAACAAATCGCCCATTCTGGATGCTTGATAAATTATTCCTACATGTACTAGGCCGTTAACAACACCATTCATCATGTCTAGGTTTTGCGTTTTTGTTTGATTGAAAATATAGCCTTGAAGTAATGCCTTTTCATCAGGGGTTAAATTTCTGAGATGGTTTATCGCTTCGTTGGAGGATTTTTTTGCATCGAGTTTTCTCTTTACCCAAGTCCAGACACTAATAAAGAAGTGAGACAAAAGAAGGGCAGATGATACCAGAAAAACCAATCCAATCCATGACCTATATGAAGTGACAAAACTATCTAGTCCGAGGCTGGCAATATATGTTGTTGGACTAAAAAGAAGAAATCCAGAAGCGAAGAACACTGGAACAAGGTATCTCGGAGATAATTTGATCGCGTCAAGTAACTTGCTCAAATCCATAACTTAATCTCTACCTTCATTTGATGAGTTAGCGCCCAACTAGTGTATATATGGTCTGTATAATTACTTTGTGCAAACCGTATAAATGTCTAAAAGCGGTTCGGATGCTATATGGTGTTGAGTTAAAATAGAATGAGAAAATTATAACATAGCCACAATCGAAGGAAACAACTTCTATGCAAGAATCACAACTTTTTGGCGCTCTCGTACTCACATCACGATGGACGATCTGGGGAGACGTTTCAAAGCGTTTTCAGCGTGTGATGGCAAATACCAATTTTGAAACCCGTGAAAAGCTGGCACATCTTTTGGTTAACAAAGTCACTCTTTACCGGAATAAAGCCCTTGTCGAAGGCTCTATTCCGGTGTTACAGAGTGACGCTTTGAGTCTGGCGTCCCAATGACCGCCAGTTTTTTTATCTCCACCCCGCTTTCCTTCCTTTTCCCCTCTCCCCTTTCCCCTTTTTATTCCATCCAAACCGTTCGGTCTTCAAAGCCGGGACGCGGCGCGGCTTCGGGCACAGCATCGGGATAACCGATATAAAGAAACGCGATCACATGTTGATCTTCATCGAAGCCCAGGAATCTTTTAACATCGCGATCGCGCACGGCGTCGCCTGTACGCCACTGAGCCGCAAGCCCCAGCGCCTGCGCGGCCAACAAAATGTTTTCGCAGGCTGCCGCAACCGCGCAGATATTCTCGATCTCAAGGACTTTGGAATCGCTGGGTTTATCCACACCGACGGCGATCAGCGCCGGCGAACGCAAGGGCTTGGTGCGTTCCTTAGCGAGGGCTTCTTCACTCAATTGAGGAAACCTGGCTTTCATGGATTGAGCCATGATCTCGCCCAATTGGCTGCGTCCGCTGCCGGTCAGGACCACGAAGCGCCATGGCCGCACTTTATAATGATTCGGAGCTTGAACCGCTGCATTCAATAATTTTTCGATCACGCCGCGCGGCACAATCTCCGCTTTGACTTTACCGATGGAATGGCGGGTTTGAATTACCTGCAATGTATCCATATTGTTTGCCTCCTCAAAACGAACAAATCAGCGTTGGAAAAACTTACATCTGATGATACCTACCGCCCCGAAGGTTTGGGCAAAAAACCGGCTTGAATTACGGCAACCTTCGGGACGTTTTGCGCAAGGTGAGTTACAGTTTATTTTAGCGATATTTTCCGGTGCGAGCCAGATCGGTCAAATGCTCAAGGAGCGGGCGCAATGAATCGGTGACCAAAGACTCGCTTACCGTCACAGTATGCGTTTGCTGGGAAGAAGAAACGGTAACTTGATACTCAAAGCGATCGGGCATGGGCGCGGCCGGCTTGATCTGTTCAGGCAAATCGAAGAAGTTCGCTTCATTGATCCGCCTTTCCAGAAGCGCCGACTCATCCGGCGGAAGTTTTTCCAAATCAATCCTGGCCGATAAGCGAATGCCTGCAAACCCGCCGCTTCGCACGAATTCGATATGCATGAGCAGTTCCTCCAATCAACGTTGGGTGTTTCCACCGGGTAACGATTGAAGCAGGGAAATCAACGCCGGCAAGCATCCGCCGGATTGCGGTTGCGGCTGAGTCTGAGGCCCTGCACCCACAATAATTCCAACTCCCGACCACGCGTTCTGAACCGCCTGCTGCTCGGCGCTGTTCTGGCCAAAGAGTTCGCCTGCGGCCTGGAAGGTTAGGTCCGCCGCGCCCTGGAAATCCGTGTCGCTCTTGAATTTCTCCTTGGCCGCTGCATACCAAATCTTTCCGGCTTTCTCCCAGGCATAGCCTCCCAGGGTTCTAGCCAGCAAATAAAAGGCGTGGTTGGGAATCCCTGAATTAATGTGGACTCCCCCGTTATCCTGAGTGCTATTGACATAGCCCGCCATGGTTGCCGGCTGCGGATCTTTTCCAAGCACCGGATCATCATAGGCCGTG
>PMLN01000217.1 GCA_003158885.1 Anaerolineae bacterium | reverse complement strand
GGCGCGCGCGTTACTGCATGAACCTGATCTGCTGGTGCTGGATGAGCCTGCCAACGGACTTGACCCCGCGGGCGTCATTGAGATTCGCGAGCTGTTGAGAACGCTTGCACACGAAAAAGGGGTCACCATCTTTATGTCGAGTCATATCCTGACAGAGGTGGATCGGCTCGCGACGCGGATCGGGATCATTCACAAAGGAAGGTTGATCGAGGAGTTGGACACAGACAAACTTGAGAAACTGCGCTCCAAGCGGCTTGAAGTCAGGACACGCAATCTTGAGGCAGCGCAATCCGGATTACAAAGATTCGGATATGAATCGATCATCCAGGATGGAACCATTTTGATTGATGATGCCCGTGCCATCGAGCATCCCGATGATATTGCACAAATCCTTGTGAAGGGCGGCACGCCTCCCACCCGTCTCGCGGTGGAACAACAGAATCTCGAAGAACACTTTATGCAATTAACGGGAGGTGTGCAATGACCGGCTTTGCTTCCGCCCTATGGGCCGAAACGCTCAAAACGATTCGCTCCAAAGTTCCACTGTTCTGCCTCATTGGGTTTTCAATGGCTCCCTTGGCGGGCGGACTGTTTATGCTCATCTTGAAGAACCCCGATGCCGCGCGTTCGATGGGGCTGATCAGTACAAAGGCTCATATCATGGCCGGTACAGCCGACTGGCCCGCCTTTTTCAATCTCCTGACTCAAGCAGTTGCGGCGGGTGGGGCGATCTTATTCGCCATCCTCACGATTTGGGTTTTTGGCCGCGAGTTCTCCGATCATACGGTCAAGGAACTNNTGGACACTTGCCATGACGCTTTTCATATTTGGTTTGGGTCTTATCGTGGGAAGCTTGGTGGTGATCCCCGGCTGGTCGGTCGAGTTGGCGCGCACTGCTTTCATCAATATCCTCGGCACGGCTGTGCTTACAATCCCTTTGATGTCGTTTGTCGCGCTCATCGCCAGCGCCGGGCGCGGCTATCTGCCTGCCTTTGGCTGGACGATCTTGACCCTGGTTTTGGCCAATATCGCCGCGGTCATGGGCTGGGGCGATTGGTTCCCTTGGGCGGTTCCCGGTCTGTTTAGCGGTGCTGCCGGTCCGCGCACAGAGCAACTAGGATTGCACAGTTACGTGATTGTGATTCTCGCCAGCCTGGTTGGCCTCGCCGCCACATTTTACTGGTGGCGTGACGCAGATCAGACGCGCTGATTTTTTTGAATCCATCCTGTGACTGCACTGAAAAAGCAATTAAACACAAAGTACACACGTGTGCCTGCGGCGCAGTGCAGGCAAAGGGACACGAAGTAAACCCTTTTCGTTTTCCCTTTGTGTACTTCGCGAAGCACGCAAAGCGTTCGTGTCCTTAGTGTTTGAGATCTTTTTTCGCTAGATTATGGAAACAATAGGAATTATTGCCGCAATTTCTCAAGAAACTCAAGCGCTCCTCCGGCACATCAAGCAGTGGAAACGCGTCCCGCTCGGCCCGCTCCGTGCGTATCGTTTCCGCCTGTTGGAACGGGATTGCCTGTTGCTCGAATCGGGGATGGGGTTCAAGCGCGCCGCGCACGCTGCCCGGGCGCTTCTGGCAGTTGCAAATCCACGCTTCTTGGTTTCTTTCGGCGTGGCGGGCGCTGTGGAAGATGATCTGCAAATCGGGGATGTGGTCTTAGCCCGTACTACGTGTATCCTGGATCAGGGCCTGCCCGGTCAATTTCACCGCCTCGCTTCCTTCTCCGCTACAGCACGGCAGGCGGCTGCCCAGACTCTGGAACTGCGTGGCGCACGCTTATATTCTGGGACAGCGATCACCACGCCGGGTTCTCAAATTGTCTTGCGACAGGCGCAGACCATCGAACATCCGGTTCTGGAAATGGAGACGGCTGGCATTGTACAAGTTCTGGAGGAGAAGGGCACCCCGTTTTTATCCATCCGGGCGATTAGCGATTGTCCACGGGAACCAATTCCCTTTGACCTTAACGGGACCACAGATGAAGACGGCAATCTGCGTCTTGGCAAGATGCTCCTGATGGTCATGCGGCAGCCGAAAATTATTTTTCAATCCAGACGGCTGCTTCGGAACGTCAGGAGAGCCGCAGATAACGCCGCAATCGCTTTGTTGGCAATGCTCCATCAGCCCGTTGTGCTCGCATCTGAAGATCACACACATCCGTAAATCTCATGTGATTCTGCTTTGTGCTGGTTACTGGATTATCCGTCCGAATGGGGAAGGTAAACCGGTGGAAGTACCAGCAACCTAACATATTCAGGCTCAAATCAAGTTCAGATACAATTTGTACCGGTTGAAGAGCAATCCCTATTGAGATACATTTTTCATCGTCGCGGTCTGGACTTGGCTCGATTGATCCGTATCTCATCAAAAAAGGGTGTCCTTCTTTCTTCAACGCATTTTACGGCGTAAAGATAGAGAGCTGCTGACCAGGTTTGCCAGTCCTGCCCCATCGGCTTGCCTTTCTGGGCCTTAAACCACTCATTGAAACCAAAAGGGAGGCTTGCATTTTGAGAATTCTTTAAGAGCTCGGTCAGAACAGAAAGTTTTTCTTCTGCGAGCTTGAACTTTTTTGACGCCACCAGGGCAGCAATATAAAACCCACAGATGAATGGCCAAATACCGCCGTTATGATATTCTCCGGGCATGTTGAATTTTTCATATCGGGGCAGCCAGTCGGCATCTTCGGGCTGAATAAAAGGGAAGAAATTGGGCGGCAGGTCAACGGCCAGTTCACCGTTCTTCCTCATATCGATACACTCTGCTTCGATCCAGGCAATCATTTTCCTGGCTCGCGCGGGCGAGGCTATGCCGGAGAGAATGGCCAGACTGTTACCCAACAGGTCGAATCGTTCGCTGCTGTAGATTTTGTACGACCAGAAAGCATAGTAGGGCTTATTTTTTATTGTAAGGCCTTCGCGGACATGCGGGGGTATTCGCCCGCCGGTGATGGTAAGTTGGCCTATCTCACGAAGTAACCTCTCCGCTCTTTCATCCTGACCCAGGAGCCGCAGGGAACTATAGACAATCGAATTCACGTATAGGCCGTATCCTGTTACCCATTGTTCGTCGCGCCAGTCGCTGGTGGGCTGCTGGGCAACCAGGGCTCGGTCCGAGGGACTTTGATACTCCATCCAGGCCAGGGCTTTCCGAACAGCATGTTGAAGGAAATCTTGTTTCCCCGTTGCCTTCCTGTAAATACCCACCGCGAATAGAAAAAGAGGCGTAGTGTCGCTGGATCCCCGGTCTTCTTTATCATGCACCAGCGAAGGGATATGACCATGTTCCGTCTGGTTCTTTGCCAAAGTTTCCAAAACATTTCGAATCACTGCGATCAGCTGCGGATTATCCGAAGCAAACATCCCCAATATCGAGATCATCAGGTCCCTGGTGTAGGGTTCAGGATAACCCCAGCCTGCAGTGCGTGGCAGTCCCTGGTATGGACCATGGGCATTATGGGACAACACCGCAAGTGCTGCCTGCTTCGCTGCGTCGATCTGCTGTTTCTTGAAAGGGTCCATGCGTCAATTGATTCCGAATTTATTCCGGATAATCTCAACAAACTGTTTCGCAACCACCCGGTAATCGAAGTGTTGAACGACATGCTCTCTGGCGGCTTTGCCCATTTCTTCGCGTAACGCTGGATCGGTCATCAGTTTCATCAAATAGCCGGCAATATCTTGAACGCTTGCACGATAATCCACGGTTCGGGGCGTTTTGAATTCCACCTTGTGTTCGTCTTCAAAGCCCGATTCGTTGCCCAGCATCACTTCGCTTACAACGATTTCCTGCGCCACATTTGCCAGGAATGCGGTTTTACTATGGATCAGCGTATCGAGCATTCCCATGGCTTTGATCCCGATGACCGGTTTTTCACAGGCTCCGGCTTCCACCTGTGGCATTCCGAAGCCTTCCAGCCGTGAAGGCGCCGCATAGATGTCGCACGCACCGATCAGATACGGCATGAAAATGCGTGAAATCGTATGGGTCGAATAAGTCACATTTTTTTCAATGCCCAGGTGCGCTGCCATTTCAAGGTCGGATAGGTTCTGAAGTCTGGTTCGCGGCTGAGGCCATACTTTGCAAACATATTTCCAATCCGGAGCCTTGCTGTCAATGATGGCCAGCGCCTGCATGACCTCCTGTGCGCCTTTTGAAGCGGCATCGCCGCCTACCGTCAGGATCATGATCTGATCGGGAGGAATACCGAGTGTCTCCCGCACGGCTAAAATCTTTCTATCATTTTTATCATGGGGTCTGAATGAATCCGTATCGCAGCCGACCGGCAGCACTTCTATTTTTTCTGCATGGATCCCATCCCTGACATACATTTGCTTCACCCAGTTGGATGTTACCAGGATGAGGGGCAGCGCGTTCAGTACCTCCTGGTAGTTTGCAATATAACCGTCGGCAACCAACCATGGTACCGGCTGCACGCCATACCGTTGCGGGTGAAGCACTAATTGTGGCGTGTGCCCCCAATAACCTACACCAACAACAATATTTGGTTCAAACCAGCGATAATACCATTCCTTCTCCTGTGCTGATTCGAAATGAACCGCACAGGCAGAAACACCAATTTCAAGTAGTCCCTTGTACAGAAGATCTCCCTGGGTTGCAAGCCCTCCGGGTGAAGGAGGGTAATCATATAATACCAGTACTTTCAAACTAAGATAATTTGAATATTTGAAGATGAGAAAATTTGAAGATTAAATATTTTCATATTCAAGATATAATGGGTGTTACATTCATTGGTTGTTTAAATTTTATAAGTCGTTTATAATTTGGATAATAATCTGTAAAATTATGGTAAGGTCAGTAAACTTCTCATATTCAAATTTTCAAATCTTCAAA
>PMLN01000103.1:9618-31257 GCA_003158885.1 Anaerolineae bacterium | reverse complement strand
CAATTTAGATGCGATTGCCCTGGGCCGTATCCGTTCCAGAATTAACCTTTGAGGGCACCGGCCATCAGGCCGCGCAGGAAGTAGCGTCCGAGGAAGAGATAGACCAGCAAGGTCGGCAAGGCCGCCAGCAAAGTCGCTGCCATCAGCACATTCCATTGAACGAGCTGACTATATGCCAGATTATTAAGCGCCACCGTCACCGGCCAATGTGACTGGTTGGTGAGCACCGCCGCAAATAAAAACTCGTTCCAAGCTTGGGTAAATTGCCAGATGATGACCACTGCAAAACTCGGCGCGGAGAGCGGGAACATGATGTAACGATAAATACCAAACAGGCTGGCGCCATCAATACGACCTGCTTCAAGGATTTCAGTTCCAATTCCGGAATAATAATTCCGAAAGATCAAGGTCGTAATCGGAATTCCATAGATAATATGCACTAATATCAATCCAGGAAGATCCCCATACAGCTTGAGGAACTGCATGAATTTTACAAGCGGAATCAAGATGCTTTGGTACGGAATGAACATCCCGAACAGGATTAAAGTGAAAAGCAGATTCGAGCCGCGAAACTTCCACTTCGAGAGCAGATAGCCATTGATCGAACCGAGCAATGAGGATAGAAGCGCTTCGGGGATCACCATCATCAAGCTGTTGTTCAGGTTGGGGGCAAGCTGTTTATATCCGGCAATGAAATTCTCGATATGCAAACCAGTGGTCGGCAGGCTCCACATCGTCTTTAGATCAACTTCATTGAAAGGTTTGAAGCCGGTCAGCACCATGAGATAGACCGGAAGAAGGAAAACAATCGCCGCCGCGATCAGGATCAAATAAAACAGTATTTTAGTTGCAATCCGGCGATTCATATCTCAGTCTCCGTACGCATATTTTGAACCAGATAAGGCACAACCAGGATCGCCACGCTCACCAGCATCAACACACCGATCGCTGCGCCCTGGGCATAATTGTTGGCCGCGAAGGTTGTCGTCCACATGTAAATACCTGGAACGTCAAGACGAATGTCCTGTTTGCCGAGGGCCACGATCAGGTCAAAGATTTTAAGGGACATATGTCCCAGAATAATGACCGCACTGAGCGTCACCGGCTGGAGCATGGGCAAAATAATATAGCGGTAAATCTCAAACTCGCTTGCGCCGTCCACGCGGGCCGCTTCGCGTAAATCATCCGAAATGCTTCGAATGCCTCCCAGATAGAGTGCCATGGTAAAGCCGGAAAGCTGCCAGACCGCAGGGATCACAGTAAATACCATCCCCCAGGGTTGAGGATTGGTAAACCAAAGGTTAATCAGGGGATCCAAATGCAGGATATGGAAGATCATGTTAAGACCCGTCAAGCGATCCCCCATCGCCGGATTCATGAGCCATGCCCAAACCACGCCGGATGCAATGAACGAAATGGACATCGGAAAAAGGAAGATGCCGCGGAACAGCGCCTCGCCTTTCAATTTCTGGTCAAGCAGTATCGCCAGTCCGAGGCCGATCACAAGGCATCCCACAATAAATCCAACCGTGAAGACTGCTGTGTTACGAACGTCAATCACAAAGCGCGGGTCGTTATGAAAGAGATCGTAATATTGAGTCAATCCCGCCCAGGTGTAATCAGGACGCAAGCCCTGCCATTGACTTAATGAAACACGGACGGACCAGCCGATGAAGCCATAAACAAAAATCGCAATCGCCACAATCGAGGGAAGCAGCAATGAAATGGACAGAACCGTTTCATTTTCGAACATTCCAATGATAACCAGTATGCCAGCATAAAGAACCAAACCACTAAACAGGATTCCCAGTGAAGTGAAATCGGTGGTTCCAAACTTAATATCATTATTGGAAAAATAATAAACGCCAGCTGCTCCAGCCAGCATAAGGATAATTGCAAGAATTAATTGGTTTGGACGAAGTTTAAAACTCCGAAACATGGATTGCCATTCCTTCCATAGTGCCAATCATAGTGACCGATGGCAAGATTGTCAAGCTCCCAATCAATGACACATGGACTCAAATCTGCTCATATAGCTTTCCGGTTTGAAATGGGCGGCTCTAAGGAGCCGCCCATTTTTACTTATATCATTGAGATATTACGGGCAGGCGCCAGCGCCCTTCGAAGTGCAGTCGGCAGCCAAAGCAGACTGGAACGTAACCAGAGCGGCGGCATCATGTGCGCTCGCCAGGAACAGTTTCAGGTCAGTATCAATCTGGGTTTTCCAAGCCGGGTTGCTAACCACTTCGTGGGTTAAGCTACCAACGACCGTATTGCTGGCCCAATCCTTGGCCGCATTCTGCGAATACTCGCTGAACAGACTCNNGCAGATCGAACCCTTGAGCGGGTTGAAAGCTTCCTGACCAGCCTTCGAGGAGGCTACGGTCAGCCAATCTGTTGTGCCTGCAGGATTCTTGTTTCCAACCGGCAGAACGAAGCTGTCGGACAGGAAGACAAAGATGCCCTGCGTGCCAGGTGTCGGTGTCCAATCAAAATCAACATGCGGCTTCAGAGCCAATCCATTCGGAGCCGGATTAGCAAAGTAGCCCTCAGCCCAGTCGCCCATGATATTGAAGGCGGCATCGCCATCGGCAACCAGCTTGGAAGCGGGCTGCCAGTCAGACAAGGTTGAGGCATCGCTATTGGTGTAGGACAAAACCTTGGCATAGTTCGCCAGGGCTGCCGTGACATCCGTGCCTTTCCAATCGGTGGTGGCTGGAACAGTCCATAAGCCACTCCATTTGGCAGCGCCCAAGCTGCCGATCATGACGTTCTCCCACAGATGCATGGCCGTGAAGCCTTCAGGTCCAAGCGAGAGGCAAATCTTTCCAGCGGCCTTGATCTTATCGCAGGCAGCATAGAAATCATTCCAGCTCGCAAAGCCACCGGTAGGAATGGTGACGCCAGCGGCTGTTAAGACCTTCGGGTTGTACCACATCACGTTCGAGCGGTGAATATTCACCGGCACGCTGTAGGGATGGCCATTCACAGAGATCAGCGGGAGGAGGCTCTTGGGCAGTGCGGCGCCAAAACCGGTCTTTGCATAGAAATCATCCAAGGGTTGGATCTCTTTGGCAGTTGCATAAGCAAAGGTTGCCATACCAGCATGAGCCTGCCATGAATCCGGGGGATCACCAGCTTGCAAGCGAGTTGCAAGAACTGCCTGGGCATTCGTGCCAGCGCCACCAGCAACAGCGGCGTTCACGAATGTTTCGTTGGGATATTGGGCTTGGAAGATCTTAATCATCGCGGCCAGACCATCGGCTTCACCGGGGCCAACCCACCAGGAAAACACTTCCACCTGAGCGGGAGCTGCAGTGGGAGCTGTGGTCGGGGCGGGAGCAGTAGTTGGGGCAGGTGCTGTGGTTGGGGCGGGCGCCATTGTCGCAGGTGCGGCTGTGGGCGTCGCGGCGCCGCAGGCAGAAAGTACAAATGCCGCTGCAATGACGATTGCAAGCAGGCTGTAAAGCTTTTTATTCATGATATTCTTCTCCTTATTATATAATAGTCAAACTTGGAAACATCAAGAAACAAATGGGGTTACTCCTATGAGTATCATCACCTCCTTTCAAGGTGAGTCGGATTTCTAAGTATATCATCCATTACAATCGCCACGGCGCCAAGCAAGCTGGCATCGGGGCCAAATTCCGAAAGAGTTACTTCCGTTTGAACTGCGATTTCGGCCATGGCACATTTATTCATACCTTGCTGAATGGACGGCAAAAGATATTCTCCTGTAATGCTGACCGGTCCGCCGACGATGATTTTCTCCGGATTGAATATATTGACCAGACCGGCGAGGCCGATCCCCATCGCAGTTCCTGCTTCTGCAATGGATTCTATCGCATTTTTGTCACCCTGATCAGCCGCACTCTTTATGAAAGGAATGGAAAGCGAAGTATGCTGCCTGTCTTGCAAACGCGATTCCATGCGCCGGACGATCGAATCCTGATTCGCATAAGTTTCCCAGCAGCCAAGATTGCCGCAACGGCATGGCAGTTGGAAAGGTTCAGCCATGATGGGCGTATGTCCGATTTCACCGGCGTATCCGCCCTTGCCCCGATAGAGTTCACCGTTTAAGAACAGCCCACCGCCCAAGCCAACACCGGCAAAAACAAAAATAAAATCTTTAAGGTTCCGGGCGGCGCCAAATAAATGTTCAGCGACCGCGGCGGCATTGGCGTCATTTTCGATGAAGACTTTTAGGCCGGTGCGTTCGGAAAAAAGCTTTCGAATAGGAACATTGTGCCAATTCAAATTTGGGGCAAAGATCAGAAGACCCTCGTTCAGTTCGACCGTTCCCGGTATTGCAAAAGAAAGGCCTAAAATTCGATAACTTTTATCCTTGCAAAAAAGAACCGCGTCCTGGATGAATTTAAGAACCTGACTTAACGTATTTTCCTGGGAAGCCGCCGGGTCAGCGGGGACGTTTTTCCTCCAGAGAAATTTTCCAATGAAATCAGATAATGCCACAGCAATGAAATCCACGCCTAATTCCACACCAATAATCACGCCCGCTTGAGGATTGATCTCCAACAACATTGCCGGGCGGCCCGTTCCAGTTGAGTTGATGCCCATTTCATGAATAAGATTCCGACCCAGCAAATCTTCTACCAAACTGGAAACAGTAGATTTGTTCAATCCAGTCTCAACAGCTAATTGTGCGCGGGAAAGAGGCGCTTCGCTGTAGATCAACCGAAGCACAGATGATAAATTCACCTCACGAACAAACGCATGATCTGCTGTATTGAACGATTTCATAGGGAAGTTAGTATGTTGTCACAACCAACTAAACTTATTATAACATATTCACAGGAGTTAAGTGAAGGGTTAATTTAAACTAAGCCACTCGGATTGGGTATAATCTTATGATGCGAAAACTGCCTCCCCTCATTCGCTGGACGCGGGCCTCCACTGTTTTGCTGAGCAGCTTCCTTTTAATCGTGGGTCTCATCATCTATGTCTGGTGGCCGCTGGCCCAAGAGTATCTGGCAGTCATAGATTGGCATGGCCCGTGGTGGCTTTACATGGACTGGCTGCTGATCGGGATCTTTTTATTCATGTCTTTGACCATCGTGGCGCGCGCCGATCTTCGCACCGACGGATGGATCGTGCTGGTCGCGACGGTTGGAGGACTGGTCATCGAAGCATGGGGAACCCAAACGAATCTTTGGTTCTACTACACCAATGAACGCCCCCCGTTTTGGATCATCCCGGCCTGGCCCATCGCCACTTTATCCATTGACCGAATCACACGCACGCTCAATTACGGGGTCGGAAGACTGCAATCTTCATTCCGAAGTCAGGTGACTTCGGACCACGTGTTCAAGATTCTTTATTGGTTGACTTTCATTTCCTTTTATGCCCTGATGTTAATCTTCATCGCTCCAACATTTGTCAAGCCATATACAATCCTCGCTTTATTGTTTTGCGCTCTCCTCATTCTTACGCCGACTAATTACCGGTACGCTTTTCTGGTTTTTATCGCTGGCACAGGGCTTGGATATTTTTTGGAGCTTTGGGGCACCACGCGTGAATGCTGGACCTACTATACCTATCAAACGCCGCCATTATTCGCCGTACTAGCACACGGCATGGCCGCGGTCGCTTTTTGGCGGACGGGATTAATACTGAAAATGCTTTGGGAAAGATTCGGTTTTTCAAAGCCTCAGCCGCTTGAGGCGGGGGAAGAAACATAAGTCGGGCGGGAAGGACACGGCTTTACCAAAGTCGGGAAACCCTTAACGCGAATTATGTGAATTTACGAATATCGCGAATAACCCATAGAAAATCGGCGGAGTTAACCCATGTGTGGCAGGCGCGTTCCAAAACGTCCGATTCGTCAAGCAATTTTGGTAAGACCATTGGCGGAAGGAAACTTACTTTGTTCTTGCATATCGAATGTCACTATTGACTTTGCCTAATGCTGGTCTTATAATCTTTCCGAAAAATAAACCGACCGTCGGTTTATTAAAAAGGATAATATGCCCAGAGTTGTTAATTGGACTTTGGACAAATTCAACGAACCTTGTTTGCGAAGTAGAACAAGGGAATATCTTAACAACACTATAACCGAACCGGAATTTCTCAGGCCGGAGCTTTTTTCATCACCGGTTGGCGGATTCTCGGGCTGAGTTTTGCGCCTTTGCGCCTGCCGGGGGATATACCTCGGGGTTTGGGCGCAGGGGCGGGTGTCCCAATCTGGCGAATAATTCGGCTCATATCACGCAACACCATGGCTGGGGTAGGTTGCTTATCTGGCGTCAAAGGTAGATACCGTTCCCAGGGACGCGGCAGATTAGAAGCCATATCTTTGGCAGTCCACAGTTGGAGATAAGCCAAGGCCACCAGACGCCATCAATGCTCTTCATGTTGATCATCGGGGGTCTGGAATTTGTCGAGCAGAAGTTTTTGTTTGCCAAAGCGAAAGAAATGTTCCAGATCGTAGCGTTGCAGGTAGGCTTCGTAGATGTCGAGCAAAGACAACTCTATGCGCCGCGCCCCCATCACGATGAGCCACAGCGGCTTCTGAAACAAGGCTTCGCCCTTTTGGTTGTACCAACGGATCTTCACCAACGTAAAGGGGCGCTGGCGCATCGGACAACCTTGACCGCCACGCATCAGCAAGTTGTGCCAAGCTTGGATTTCAACCCGATACGTTACTTTCTTGTGGCTGACGAAGGTGGTTTCGGCGACTTGATCAGGTGCGTCCCACGTTTCAGGCTCCTTCAAGCGAAAGGGGGTTCCGAACCAGGTCGGGTGTCCTTTTTCGGCAGGTTTATCATCTGGCGCAGGTTGACGATAGAAAGTACGGGTTCCCCTAGCTCGTGCAATCGTAACCAGGTTGGTGTGCTTCCGATTGGCATTCAGGTAGGCTGGTTTGCTGTAGGCGCTATCTGCCACTTCCACACAGAACGCTTTCCCAAAGGGCAAGCCCTTATCTGTCAGCAACTCGTCCAGTTGTTTTGCCCCCACCAGTTCCTTGTTGGCCTGGCTGGATACCCGTTGCATGGACAGGGGCACAATCCAATTTCCCGTCTTGGGCGAAGCCTGTTCTGGCAACCAGGCCCACAATGAGTATTGATGTCCAATGACAATTGGCCTGTTGCCCTTGAGGGTGTTGGGCTGATAGACAAATCCTCGATCAGGCAAGGTGTCCGCAAACGGCCGTGGGTTCGAGGTAACATCCGTGCCCAGCAAATGAAACTTCCGCTTGATCGGCACACCTATGGTCTGGCAAGCCAAGCTTGCCAGTTGCTGATCCTTCAGGGCATTGACCGTCACAGCCTTGTTCAGCGCCGTGTAGTGCCGCCGAAAATGTGGGTTCAGACTCAATTCCACCACGCTCCTGGCGGTGGTATTGCTGCTGAGTGCATCCACCAAATCCATCAGCATATTGGTTCGTTTACAGTTACTAAAATTCTGGTACACTTCTTGCCGGAACTGTGTCAGTTGTTTTGTTTTCACAGACTACGATTGTATACAGTTCCACTTTCTTTTGCTACTTTTGTCAAAAGTCCAATTGTTAAAGAAGATGATTATGCCGCCCGGCGCAACGAGATCCTGGATGTAACCCGCCAACTGGTTTACACCAAGGGCTACGAGCAGATGTCCATCCAGGACATTCTGGATGCGTTGAAAATCTCGAAGGGCGCTTTTTATCACTACTTCGACTCAAAATCTGCCCTGCTGGAGGCGCTGATCGACCGGATGGGCGATGAAGCTGAAGCAACGTTTTTCCCGCTATTGGATGACCTCGCCCTACCCGCTTTGGAAAAACTACGCCGCTATTTCAGCACCGCTGTCCAGTGGAAAACCGCCCAAAAAGATTATATGCTGGCGATGCTGCGCATCTGGTATTCAGATAAAAATGCCCTCACCCGCCAGAAGGTATTTGCCAAAATGCTGCAACGTGTAGCTCCCGCTTTTACCCGGGTGATCCAACAGGGTGTCCGAGAGGGAACGTTATCAACCCCCTTCCCTGAGCAGGCGACCGAGATCAGTTTGTATCTCATTTTGGGATTGGGAGATAAATTTGGCGAAATTATTTTGGGGCATGAAGCTGGAATCATTAATTTGAGCGCAGAGGAAAGACTCTGCAGCATGCAGGAAGCCGTGGCAGGCTATACCGATGCGATGGAAAGAGTCTTGGGCGCATCCGCCGGCTCAATCCAATTAATGGATGTCGATTCGATCCGAGTCTGGATCGATTAGTTCTGATTTACAGGAGAAAAAATGCAACTTTACCTGCGCCTTGCATGGCGCAATGTCTGGCGGCACCGCCGCCGAACGATCATCATTGTCATCGCAATGGGGATGACAATGGCACTGATGATGTGGTACGACGGCTTGATGAACGGGTTTACCGACGCGATCTATGGCAATGCGGTCAAGGTATTGGGCGGCAATATCCAGGTTCACGCGGCAGGATACCGTGCACAGGCCAGTTCCACCCCCCTTCTGCCGTTAGCCGATCCGCAGGCAGTCATCAAAGCAGCGGAGGCAAATCCGCTGACGCTGGGTGCCACGCAGCGCATCAACACCGGCGGCTTGGTTACCAGCCAGGAAGGCGCATTTTCCGTTGGCATCACAGGGATCGAGCCGGAAAAAGAATTATCCGTGAACATCATCGGCCAGAATGTCAAGACTGGACGCGATCTCACCAGCGCCGATATGGATAACATCCTGATCGGCAAAGGCCTGGCGGATGCGATGGGCGTGCAGGTAGGCGACCGCATCACGCTCGTCGGCAGTGCCCAGCACGCTCAGATGCGCCAGCGCACGATGACCGTCATTGGCATTTACGATTTGGGCATACCCGACCTTGAGAAACAAACCGTGTACATTTCGCTCGGTGAGGCGCAAGCGCTTTATGGTCTGCCGGGTCAATCCACCGAAGTAGCAATCTTCCTTAAGCAGCTTGGTGAGGAAAACGCGGTCATCAACGGCATGAAACCCAGCCTGCCCGGTTACGAGATCGAATCGTTCGAGGCGAACTATCCCGACCTGGCTTCCGCGATCAACGGCAAGAACAGTGTGATGGACATTTTCAGCGTAATCATCATCGGTATTGCGGGTGTGGGCATTCTCAACCTGCTGTTGATGGCAGTCTACGAACGGACGCGTGAGATCGGTATGCTCGGTGCGATGGGGCTAAAACCTGCGCAGATTTCACTGCTGTTCATGCTCGAAGGCATGATGATCGGCCTGGTTGGCGTTGCTGTGGGAATCGTTCTTGGGCTGGCAATCAACGGCATCTTGATGAAAGTCGGGCTGGACTTTGGGTCGTTGACACAAGCTACCAGTTACATGGCATTGATGAAGGGCAGGGCCTACCCCACCTGGGGCACGGAAAAGCTGTTCATGCGCGCCTCCGTTGTGGCAATCATCTCCGCGCTGGCAGCGCTCATCCCCGCCATCGAAGCCGGGCGGCGTGAACCCGCCGAAGCCCTGCATTTTGTATGAGGTGAGCCATGATGCAAATATTAAAAATGGCTTTTCGCGATCTCGGACGTAACCGCCGCCGCACCTTCTTCACGGCGCTGGCGATCAGTGTGGGTCTGGCAATTCTGATGTTGATGGCATCGGTTGTCAATGGAGAAATGGGCNNGACGAAAATAAATCCAGCCTGAAATGGGATGATCTGGTCTCAAATCCGGATCAGATAGCCAGTCAAATTGCCGCGCTGCCCCAGGTAAAGGCCGCCACACCGCGCTTGTTCGCCAGCGGATATATCTCTGCCGGAAATCAATCNNACCGCCGATGACAGCGGAGGCTTGCTGATCGGCAAACCCATGGCGGACAAGCTGCACTTGAAGGCCGGTGACAATGTCAACCTTTCCGTTAACACTGCAAATGGCGATGTGGCCGAACAGGCTTTTGTCGTACGAGGTATCTACTCGACCAACACGTATGGTTTTGATAGCACGACCATCTTGCTGCCGCTGGCAAAGGCGCAGGCTATCACCCAGACCCAGAACCATGCCAGCACCATCTTTGTGCTGCTCAAGGATACTTCGTACACAGATAGTGTTGCCGGCGCCTTGAAGGTGTCGAACCTACAAGTCCTGACCTGGAAAGACCTGAACCCGCTGGTCCTGGATTGGGAGACTCAGGCAAACAGCTATATCTCCATACTGTACTTGATCATCCTGGCAATCGCCGCCTCGGTCATCATCAATACGCTGATCATGTCGGTTTATGAACGAACGCGCGAGATCGGAATCCTCTCTGCCATCGGAATGCGGGGCGGGCGGATCATGTGGCTGTTCCTGACCGAATCCGCCATGCTGGCGGTCGGAGGCGTGATCATGGGGGTGATCCTGGGGGTGATCGGTATCTACCTTTTCAATATTCACGGATTCTATATTGGAAACATGGGTCTGACCGGCTTCATGGTCACCGATACAATCTTCGCCAAACCAACCATGAACGATACGGTCAACCTGTCCATCCTGACCTTCATCGTATCCATTCTTGCCGGTCTATATCCGGCCATTATGGCTTCCCGCTTGCAACCGGTCGAAGCCCTGCGCGCTGAGAAATAAACGCGGGATCGAATCCGCGAGGAGATTAAAATGGAAGTTGTAAAAGTAGAAAATGTTGCTCGTGTGTATCAAATCGGAAAGGTTGAGACGCAGGCCTTGCGAGGCGTCAACCTGACGATCGAGAATGGAGAATTCACCGCGCTGGTTGGGCCTTCCGGTTCCGGTAAGACCACCCTCTTGCAAATGATTGGCTGTCTTGATCAGCCCACTTCAGGGCGCGTTTTAATCAATGGCAAGGATGTAACCCGTCTCAACCGCAACCAGCGCGCCGATATGCGCCGTGGAACGATTGGGTTCATCTTTCAATTCTTCGCTTTGATTCCAACACTGAGTGCATACGAAAATGTTGAAATGCCGCTCTTGCTTAATGGATATTCCGCCAGCGAGCGCCGCTCGCGCGTGATGGAATTGCTCAAAGCGGTTGACCTGATGGATCGCGCCAACAACCGCCCCGACCAGTTAAGCGGAGGCCAGCAACAACGCGTGGCGGTCGCACGTGCACTTGCGTCCAATCCAAGTTTGATCCTGGCCGATGAGCCGACCGCCAATCTCGACACTGCCAATGGTCAGCAAGTCATGGAAATCATGCAGAAACTCAACAAAGAGACGGGCGTTACCTTTATATTTGCCACACATGACCCGCGCGTGATCAAATACGCCAAACGGATCGTCACGCTGCGCGACGGCTTGATCGTTGAAAATAACGGCTCTGCTCCAAAATAAGCAAAACCTACCTGCATCAGATTTTGAACGCCTATGGAATTTAGAATGAAAAAAACAACCTTGATCGTCATATCCATTATAGTAATGGCCCTTACCCTAAGCGCCTGCGGTTCAGCAGCCACGCCTGCGCCCATTCCCACTGTTGTCCTGAATGTCCAACCAAGCCAGACGGCAAACACCGTATCCGCCTCGGGACAGGTGGTTCCCATTCAAAAAGTGCAATTGAGTTTTCCGTTAACGGGAATTACGAAGACAGTGGAAGTGAAAGAAGGAGACAGCGTGACAGCCGGCCAGACCCTGGTTACTCTGGACACTACGCTGCTTGAAGCCAATGTCCGGGAGGCGCAAGCCAATGTTGCCGCAGCCCAGACTCAGGTTGATCTCTTGAGACGTATGGGAACATCGCAGGAAAATCTGGATGGCGCCCAAGCAGATGTTGATAAGGCGCAGGCCCAACTCGATTCTGCAAAAGCCACGCTGGCCGAAACAACATTGACCGCTCCCTTCAACGGGACCATCGCAGAAGTGGACATCTCCCCCGCTGAAACCGTGGCGCCCGGACAAATCGTGATCATCATGGGCGATCTGACACAATTCCAAATCGAAACCACCGATTTGAGCGAGCGCGATACCCCCAATGTTAAAGCAGGGCAAACCGCCACCGTCTCCATTGCGGCATTGAACCAAAAGTTCACCGGCAAAGTAAGCGATGTGGCCCGCATTTCATCCACCGTGGGCGGCGACGTGGTATATAAAGCAACCATCCAACTAGACACGCAACCGCAAGGTTTATTATGGGGCATGACCACCGACGTGACTATTCAAACGGGAAATTGAGCCAAACCGGAGCCGATGAATGAAACATATTTATTGGACTATGGTTTTGATCTGCACCATGCTTCTGGCAGGCTGCGCATCCGCATCCGCGCCAACACCGGCAGCGCTCCCAATGCCACTCGCATCTGCCACGCCCGATCATTCATTTATTTCCTCAGCCGGAATCGTATCCGCTTCCGCGGATGTGGTTCCTGCGCAAACCTCCCAAATGGGATTGCTGATCTCCGCCGCAGTCAAAGAAGTGGATATAAAGGAAGGCGATCCAGTGAAGGCGGGGCAACTCCTGATCGTGCTCAATACGCCCGATCTCAGTCTATCCGTTACGGCAGCGAAAGCGGCAATCCGCTCCGCACAGGACAATGTGGATCTGTTGAATTATCCATACACCAAGATTTTCAGCAAAGGCCATATCGTTTATGTCAAGGCGTTCCTCGAACGCCGGGAGCAAGCTACCGCACAACTTGAATCGGCGCAAGCCGCGTTGGACGCCGCGCAAGCTACACTCCACGAAGGCACACTGACCGCGCCCTATGATGGAACCATTGTAACGATCAACGTGGTGCCGGGACAAATGGTTCAACCCAACCAGGCTGCCGCCGTGATTGCAGATTTGAAGCATCTGCAAATAGAAACGACCGATCTCAGCGAACGCGAGATCGCTTATGTAAAAATCGGCCAGACGGCGACGGTTCACATCAAAGCCTTGAACGCAGATTTGAGCGGCAAGGTGATCGCCATTGCGCCCAAGGCCACAAAATACAACGGCGACTGGGTCTTTAAAGTAACCATTGCATTGGACCAACAGCCTTCCAGCCTGTTATGGGGCATGAGCGCCGATGTTCAAATTCAAACTCAAAAATAAATCTCATTCAACATCATAAATCACGATCAAGCAGTGACCGGTTTCCAAGGAAACCGGTCACTGCCATTAATTTCGACCCATTGATTCACGAGAAGAGTCAAACCATGTTAAAGAAATCGAGCAATGTTAAAGAATCGCATGGAGGAAACATGTTGCAATTAAAAAAATCGATTCAATAAACATCGAGCAATTTGGATTTTTTAAGCCTACCTATGGCTCTAAAACCTTGTATATTTCCATATATGGCGGTAATATACGAATAATGATAAGCAAGATAAACTTGATCGAATCAATTTATGCAGCGATGATGCATGTCAAAACCATTCATGGCATCCATCGATTCGATCAACAAAGAGAGCAATGAAATGTACATTTGTGTTTTGAGCAGTATCACCGACGATAACGATTCTCCCTATGATCCATCACCGCATTTGGAAGGCAGACAGTGGCGTCACCATGTTGTGCAAGCCACTGATGTTGAAATGCAAATCAAAACCTTGATGGATGATGGCGTGGATGTGTTCCTCAATCTTTGCGATGGAACACCCGACGAACCGGTTTCAGGCGTTCAATTAGTCAAGGCGATGGAAAAACTGGGAGCGGCTTTCACCGGAGCGGATTCAGCATTCTTCGATCCGACACGCCAGGAGATGAAAAGGGCTGCGGCGCGGGTCGGTGTGTCCACGCCTGCATCCACCTTCGTTAAATCCATGGCCGATGTGGAACGTGCGGCACGCACGCTACGATTCCCAATGCTGGTCAAACCGGCACATGGGTATGCGAGTTTTGGCATCCGCAAAGAATCACGCGTGACAAATGTGGAAGATCTAAAGACACAAGCCGCAATCACGATGAGGGATGACGGCCGCGCACTGATCGAAGAGTTCATCGAGGGCCGCGAATTCACCTGTCTGGCTGCGGAAGACCCGGATGACCCCACACGCGCCATTTCCTTCAAGCCGGTGGAGTTCCTTTTCCCGGACGGTGAATCATTCAAACATTATGACCTGAAATGGGTTGATTACAATAAAATGAGCGTGGCCATTGTCACCAATCCCGATTATGAAAAACGGCTGCGGGAATATACGATGAAGGTTTTCCAGGCGCTCAAGGGCAACGGCTATGCGCGCTGCGACTTCCGTCTCGGTGGAGATGGCGAGTTCTACATGCTGGAGATCAACCCGAATTGCGGCATTTTCTATCCTCCCGTCGATGCCGGCTCGGCGGATTTCTGCCTGATGAATGACCCGATGGGTCATCAGGGCTTCATGGAACTCATCATCCGTTCGGCGTTGAAACGCCAGGCCGAGGTACTGCGGGTCACGCCTCAAATGGTCAGCAAGCGCGAATTGGTGAAGCAGGAAATCAGCAAGCCCCCATCCAGGCGGCAAGCGGCAAAGAGAGAACCCGCCAAACATACCGTATAACAAAAACGTCCCGCAGCGATCTTCGAGCGGGACGTTTTCTTTATATCATCATGAACGGGTAAGAGGGTGAAGACGGTTGGAATATCACGGTTGAACCGTGATTCTTCGATATGAACCCATGTTATCTGAATTATAGACTACATTTGCGCCGGCGTCCGCCTTGCATACATAGATTTGCGGCTCAAGCCCGGAACTCTGACGGTATGCTTTTTGCACCTCATCAGTAAAAGTTTGAATTTGCCCCGCAGCCACCAAAGCGACAGCACAGCCGCCAAAGCCTCCACCGGTCATGCGTGCGCCATAACAGGATGACTGCATCTGCGCGGCCTCCACGATTTGATTCAAGGCTTCATTCGTCACTTCCAAATCATCGCGCAAACTGACATGACCGGCCTTCAACAAATTTCCCAAGCCTGCCAGATCGTTCGAGCGCATCGCCTGCACTGCATCAAGCACACGCTGATTCTCCGTGATAATATGACGGGCGCGCCGCATGACGACCTCATCGAGGCCGGACTTTCTTTTTTCAAATTCAGCCCAGCTTACATCGCGCAGCGCCTTCACACCAAAGAAGCGCGCGGCCTGCTCGCATTGAGAACGCCGTTCGTTATATGCCGAATCCACCAGCCCGCGCCGCGTGGAAGTATCCATCACAACGACGGCAACATGCCCAGGCAAGGGGACATGCTCCATTTCAAGAGAACGACAATCAAGGAACAGCGCGTGACCCTGCCGGCATGCGGCGCTGGCCATTTGATCCATGATGCCGCAATTCACACCCACCCATTCATTCTCGGCGCGCTGGCCGACGCGCGCCATATAAGCCGCATTCCATTCCAGGCCGCTTATGGACGCAAATATCCTGGCAGAAGCCAATTCCAATGCAGCGGAGGAAGAAAGTCCGGAGCCGCGCGGCACATCCCCCAGCATCACGCCTTCCCAACCCGATAAGCGATGCCCATCCAACTTCAGAACATAAGCAACGCCTTTAAGATATTCCGACCAGCCATGACCCCGCTTGAGATCCTCCAATGAAAAGGTGTCATGGGAGTCAAAATCAATCGAATGCACATGCACGAGGCCATCCGCCCTCGGACGAGCAGCAATCCATATGGCACGATCAATCGCCATCGGTAAAACGAAACCATCGTTATAGTCGGTATGCTCGCCGATCAAATTAACGCGCCCGGGGGCACGGGCGATCACAGAAGGTTTGCCACCGAAGAGTTCGACAAACGATTCGCTGACTTGTTCAGAAAGGTCCATAATATTAACCCGACCAGCGTGCATATACGGCTTGCGACAACAACCGTCCCGCAGATTTTTCACGCATGACCAGTTCCCCACTTTCGACGCTCCCTTTATTTTTCGACATCACATCCTCCAAAGCCTGGCCCAGATGAAGCGCGGAAGCCTTGACCGCATAGACCGTCATAATCAAGAACAAAGGCTTGTCACACAATATATCCCGACACAAGCCCAATAAAGGCGGGAGGGATTTATACACTTCCCACACTTCACCTTTGGGGCCGCGCCCGAATTTCGGCGGGTCGAGAAGGACGCCATCGTATTGGGCGCCGCGCCGGCTTTCGCGCTGAACAAACTTAAGGGCGTCATCCACAAGCCAGCGGATCGGTTTATCGTTCAATCCCGATAAGGTTTGATTATCCCGCGCCCAAGTCACCGACTTGCGGGATGCATCCACATGAGTCACCTGGGCGCCGGCTGCAGCGGCGATCAATGAAGCCAATCCGGTATAACCAAACAGGTTAAGCACTTTTATGGGGCGGCCCGCCTGGCGGATGGAGGCTGCCATAAAGTCCCAGTGCGAAGCGGTTTCAGGAAACACCCCGAGATGCCGCCCGGGGGTGGTCATTGCCCAAAAGCGGATCGAATCATATTTCATTTCCCAACGTTCGGGAATTTTTCTCTTTAACAACCAATGTCCGCCGCTTTCTTCATTGGTCGGTTGAAATACCGCATCCGCCGAGTCCCAATCCTTTTCCGGTGCAGAACGCCGCCACATGGCTTGAACTTCGGGACGAATAAACGTATAAGATCCAAAGCGTTCAAGCTTTAAGCCGTCGCCGCTATCCAGCAATTCATAATCGCTCCAGCGCGGAGACTCCAAGATGGAAAAGGTGGGCAATTTATCCATAGGCCGATGAGCCATTCATCTTATCAAAATGGTAATTCTTAGACATTATCGGAAATAATCCACAGATTTCGCCGATTACGCAGATTAGAAAATTTTCAAGAGAAAAATCTGCGAAAATCTGTGTGATCTGTGGATAAACAAANNCAATCCTTATTACCGATAAAGTCTCTTTTAAAAAAGACTTGAATTCCTACCACAAATCATGTACAATGTGGGAGAAAGTGGTAAGAAGTGGAAGACGCCGGCAGGCCCGGCGTTCTGCTATTAATAAAGGACTTAGCACAAATGTTCTTAGGTCAATTCCAGCACAACCTCGATGAAAAGAGCCGTCTAATGGTTCCGGCGCGCTTTCGTGATCTGCTGGATGGCGGCGCCTACATCACGCAGGGCTTTGACCGCTGTCTGATGGTGATGACCAGTGTTTATTTCAAGCAGGTTTACGACAGCGTCAACGCCATGAACATGGCTGATCCGAACGCACGCTTGTTACGCCGCCTGATCTTTGCAAACGCCTATCCGGTCGAGACGGATAAAGTAGGGCGCATCCTCGTACCGCAGAATCTGCGCACGTTTGCAAACCTGGAAGGCGAAGCTATTGTGGCCGGCCAGGGTGATTACTTTGAAATCTGGACACCGGCTTCCTGGGATGAGCAAATGAAGCAAATCCAGGATACCGAGGCCAACAACCAGCGGTTCTCAACGCTGAACCTGTCATCCAAAGCGTAGTAACGGATCAAATCGTTCCTGCTGCGATCATGATCACACCGCATAAACCTGTACTTTACCAAGAGATTATACACGCGTTGCAACCCAAAAGTCCGGGATGCTACATTGATGGGACGATTGGCGCGGGCGGACATGCCCGCGGGATTTTGGAGGCCTGCACGCCAGACGGACGCCTGCTTGGTCTTGATCTTGACTCGCAGGCGTTAGCGCTCGCCCGTGAGACCTTGGCTCCTTACGGAACGCGCGTCGTGCTGACACAGGCCTCCTATCTCTCCCTATCGGAATCAATGCGGCAGCTCGGGTGGGAGGCAGTGGACGGAATCGTGATCGACCTGGGAGTCTCATCCATGCAGTTGGATACCCCGGAGCGCGGTTTCTCCTTCCAAGTGGATGCGCCGCTCGACATGCGCTTCAACCGCGAGACAGGCCTGACCGCGGCGCAATTAATCAATACCACGCCAGAAGCCGAGCTTGCCGACCTGCTCTTCAAATATGGCGAGGAACCGCGTGCAAGAAGAATTGCGAAGATGATCGTGCAAGCGCGGCCGGTGAGAACGACTTTGCAACTGGCCGAACTCGCAAAGAAGGCTTATCCAGGCCACAGCCGGATCCATCCGGCAACACGGATCTTTCAGGCGATCCGCATCGCAGTGAATGACGAATTAACGGTGTTGGAACAAGCCCTGCCCCGCGCAATGCAAGCCCTGCGTCCGGGCGGGAGGCTGGCAGTGATCTCCTTCCATTCATTGGAGGACCGGATTGTGAAAGACTTTTTCCGACGCGAAAGCAAGGATTGGATCAATCCGCCTTATGAAAAGATTTACGAAGTCGANNCGCCATGCAACGCTCAAGGAGATCAGCCGAAAACCGATCACGCCCAGCGCAGATGAAATCAGTACCAATCCACGGGCGCGCAGTGCAAAATTGCGAATAGCAGAGAGACTATTATGATACGAACAATTCACGTGATCCATTATGCATACAAACAAGCTCCCTGGCGGATCCAACGCCAATGGATCAGCAGCTTTCTGCTGATCGTGCTGGGCCTGGCCATGATCGCGGCACTATACCTTGACGTGTCGGCCCGCGCAGCGCTGACCGGGCGCGACATACAGGATTTGAGCGCGAACATTATCGCGATCCAACAATCCAACGCCGACCTTGAAACCCGTATTGCGGAACTCACCTCCAACCAGGCAATGGAAAAGCGCGCCCAGGCACTGAATTACCAGCCCGTGCAAGCCAATCAAGTGCAATTTATCATTGTTCCGGGTTATATCGCACCACAGCCCGCCAACCTTGTGGCAGCTCCTTTGCTACAGCCAAGCGCACCGACGATCCGGCCCGAATTCACTCAATCCCTGCTGGATTGGTTCGATCAACGTCTCCGCACGCCAATATCCGTGAGCACCCTGGGTATATCCCAATGAGAGCGCAATATGCATGGAGGTCCCTGGCGCTGGCCGGCCTGCTGGCCTTTGTCGGGCTTTCCATCATCCTGCAAATGATCCGCATCCAAACCAGCCCGGAGGCCGAGACTTTTCGCGAGAGGGTTGCAACACACGCGGTAGCGGACACAACCTATTATCCCGAACGCGGTCTAATCTATGACCGTAACGGCCATTTGCTGGCCGGCAATAAAACCGTTTACGAAATAGATGTGGAACTAAAAAATGTCAAAGAACCAAATGCTTTAGCCAAGGCGGTTGGTACGGAGCTGGGTTTAAATCCCGACGATCTTTACAATCTTATGGTCAAACCACCGAACAACCTGCCGTATATTGTCATTGGTCATTACGTGGATGAGGATAAAGCCCTGGCATTAAAACAATTAACAGGCCAGACCGACGAGCAAACGCCCACGAGCGAACAAAGCAGCTTGTCGGGCCTGGTATTCACGCCCCACCCGCAGCGGAGTTATCCGGAAGGCGCGCTGGCATCCAATGTAATCGGCTTCGTGAGCAATGATGGGCACGGCTATTTCGGCATCGAAGAAAAATACAACGATTTACTGGCAGGCACGCCCATCCAGGTCAAAGTGCCGGTCGATCCCAATAAAGCCGCAGATATTCCCCAGATACCCAACGGCACAACCCTAATATTAACGCTCAACCGCGACCTTCAGGCGGCAACCGAACAAATCCTGGATGACTCATTGACAAAATACGGCGCGAAAAGCGGCACGATTGTCATCATGGACCCGCGCAATGGAGAAATCCTGGCGATGGCATCCACCCCGCGCATGGATTTGAATCAATTCTTGGATTATTCGGCCATTTACCATAACGCCAGCGAATACAATCCCGCCGTCAGCATGCCGTACGAGCCAGGATCCGTGATGAAAATCCTGACCATGGCCGCCGCGCTCGATAATCACACGGTCACACCTGCCACCACTTTTTTTGATACAGGCGTATACCGGATCGGCGGGGTGACCATCAGAAATTGGAATGGCCAGGCGTGGGGGCTGCAGGATATGCTGGGCTGCATCCAGAATTCCCTCAACGTTTGCATGGCATGGATCGCATCCCAGATGGGATCACAAAATTTTTACGGGTATATGAACCGCTTTGGCATCGGACATGAAACCGGAATCGACCTGGCAGACGAAGCGGCAGGCCGCTTGAAGGTTCCGGGCGATACAGATTGGTATCCGGCGGACCTTGGCACCAACGCTTTCGGCCAGGGCGTGGCAGCCACGCCGATTCAGATCATGATGGCTGCCTCGGCAATCGCCAATAACAGCCGCATGGTCATTCCTCATGTTCTATATGCCATGGTGCGGGATGGCAGGCAATTCAATGTCCCCGCCCAATATGCGGGTTCACCCATATCCACGAACACCGCTCAAGTATTGGATCAGATGCTGGAAAACTCGCTTCAAAACGAAGCATCACTGGCTTTGATCCCAAACTATAAAATGGCCGGCAAAACCGGCACAGCTCAAATTCCTGTGGACGGCGGCTATGATCCCACTCTAACCAATGCATCATTTATCGGATGGGGGCCGGTGGACGATCCGCGGTTCATGATCTATGTCTGGCTCGAGCAGCCCTCCACTTCCATTTGGGGTTCGGAAACAGCCGCACCGGTCTTTGCGCAGGCGGCCCAGAAAGCCATCCTCCTGCTCGACGTTCCGCCAGACAATATTCGCAGTCAAGTTGCCATGCCATAATCGACGCTCCAGGAAAAATGCTTACTCTTGCGGATGCCATCGAAGCTTTGACCGATACACGCCTGGATGCCCCTGCGGTCATCACAGAAGCGAGCGTGGATTCGCGGCAAGTCATCCCGGGATCCTTATTTGTCGCCATTCCCGGTGAACGACTGGATGGCCACAACTTCATTGAAACCGCATTCAAACGGGGGGCTTCTTTTGCTTTAATTCAACGAGATGTCGATGTTTCCTTCAAGACCCTCGACTTGCGCAGCGGCTTATCCAGCGACTCCAGGCCTGACCTCACCCCGCCCCTCTGTGTGCGGGTGGAGAATACAGTGATTGCGCTCCAACAGATCGCGCGCTTCTGGCGCCGCAAATTGAACCTGCGCGTGATCGGGATCACGGGCAGCGTGGGCAAGTCCACAACCAAAGAAGTCATCGCCCAGGTACTCAGCCAAAAATATCGCACGCTCAAGAACCCTGGGAATCTAAATAACGAGATCGGCCTTCCTTTAACGATCCTGCGCCTGGGATCAGGATATGAGCGAGCCGTATTGGAAATGGGATTCTATGTCCCCGGCGAGATCGCCCTTTTGTGCAACATCGCCCTGCCGCAAGTCGGCGTGGTCAGCAATATCGGGACGGTTCATGCGGAACGCGCGGGTTCACAGGAGGCCATCGCACGCGGCAAATCGGAACTGGTGCAGGCATTGCCTGCCGCGCCGGAAGGGACAGCCATCCTGAATTTCGATGACCCGCTNNCTGGAGGGCATCCGCTTCCGACTCCATTATGGTCACGAGACCATGCATCTCCATATCCCAATGATCGGAAGACACTCTGTGGAAACCGCCCTGCGCGCAGCGGCGGTCGGATTGGTCGAGAACCTGACCTGGCAGGAAGTCCTGGATGGCTTGCGTGAAGGACATACACAATTACGCCTGGTTGCGGTCCGTTCCGCATCCGGCGCGTTAATATTGGATGATACCTACAATGCTTCACCGGAATCCATGTTAGCGTCATTGAATCTCTTGAGCGAACTTGGAGGGTCGCACAAGATCGCCGTGTTAGGCGACATGCTGGAGCTAGGTCCTTATGAACGGCAGGGACATGAGATGGTCGGTTTGCGCGCGGCCCAAGTAGCCCATATATTAATTACCTATGGCGTACGCGCTCACATGTACGCCGAGGCCGCCCGCCG
>PMLN01000103.1:443-9532 GCA_003158885.1 Anaerolineae bacterium | reverse complement strand
ATGACGGTCATTTGGGGCGGGCCGTTACTGCGCATTTTGCGTCATTACAAAATCGGCAAGATCATACGCGTGGAAGAACCCAGCCACCATGCCGTAAAGATGGGAACTCCCACCATGGGCGGAGTGATGATCATCGTGCCGGTATTATTGCTGACCGTCCTGCTCAACGCGGTATCTTTGATCGGATTTACTCAAAGCGGGGTTGGGCGGTCGGTGCTCGTTCCGATGATCGTCATGATCGGCTATGCCATTCTCGGCATGATTGATGATTGGGAGGGCCTACGCGGCAAACACAAAGGGGAAGGGATGCGCGCCCGCACCAAATTCCTCTTTCAAGTGATATTGGGAGTTGGCACGGCCTGGGTCCTGAAGTATTTGCTAGGCTCGCCGGACCTGATTGTCCCCGGCATTCACGGTGTTTTCGATCTCGATTGGTGGTACGTCCCGATCGCGGCATTCATCATCGTCGGCGCTTCGAACGCCGTCAACTTCACAGATGGCCTGGACGGCCTGGCCGGTTTGATCTCCGCCACCGCATTTGCGGCTTATGCCATGATCGCGTTGAATCAACACCAGGTCTACCTGGCACGTTTCTGTTTCACACTGGTCGGCGCGATGTTCGGCTTTCTGTGGTTCAACGTTCATCCTGCCGAACTCATCATGGGCGATACCGGCGCGCTTTCCCTGGGTGCCACCATGGCGGTTATCGCCCTTATGACCGGGCAATGGGCTGTCCTGCCCATCATCGCAATCATCCCGGTGAGCGAAATGATCAGCGTCGTAATCCAAATCGTTTATTTCCGACTCACCAAAGGCAAGCGGTTTTTCAAGATGGCGCCGGTTCACCTGCATTTTGAACTGCTCGGCTGGAGTGAGACACAAGTGGTGCAAAGATTTTGGCTGATCGGATTAATTGCCGCCATGGTCGGAGTCGGCCTGGCTTTGGTTTAAATGATGAAGGACTGGAGAGACACACGCGTCGTTATTTTGGGAGCAGCCCGACAGGGTCTGGCTCTGGCGCGCTGGCTGGTCAAACAAGGCGCGAGCGTAACCCTGAGCGATAAACGTTCAGAGGCGGAACTCGCTTCTGTGCGCGCGACCCTGGGCGAACTGCCCATTAAATGGGCCCTGGGAGGCCATCCCGTTGAACTGCTCGACCAGGCCGATGTGTTGTGCCTCTCAGGCGGAATACCGCTCAGCCTCCCCATTGTCGAGGCAGCCCTAAAGCGCGGCACTCCTCTTTCCAACGACACGCAGATTTTTATGGAAGCCGTAGCGTGCAAAACGATTGGCATCACGGGTTCAGCAGGCAAGACCACCACAACCACCCTGGTTGGACAAATGGCAAAAGAGGCCTATGGCAAGCATGCTTACACCGGCGGCAACATCGGCGATCCGCTGATCAATTACGTGGATGATATGAGGCCGAGCGACCTTGCCATTCTTGAAATATCCAGCTTCCAATTGGAACAAATGACCATTTCGCCCAATGCGGCCGCGATCCTGAACATCACGCCCAATCACCTGGACCGGCATGGCAGCATGGAGGCCTACACAGCCGCCAAAGCGCGCATCCTTGAATTTCAATCCACAAAGGATACCGCAGTGCTTGGCCGCGACGATGCCGGCGCGTGGAACCTGCGAAGCAAAGCCATCGGCAAACTTCATTCGTTCGGGTTCAGCAAAATCGAAGAAAACGCCGAAGGCACATATTATGAGGATGG
This sequence comes from Anaerolineae bacterium, assembly GCA_003158885.1. Lineage (GTDB taxonomy): Bacteria > Chloroflexota > Anaerolineae > Anaerolineales > Villigracilaceae > Fen-1038. The sequence continues at coordinate 7,808 of PMLN01000103.1, read as the reverse complement.
CATTTTGTATCTCTACGATCACCGTGTGGATATTCCGCTCCTGCGCCGCGATCAGATCCAACTACGCGGCGACCATAATGTGAGCAATATCCTGGCCGCGTTCGCCATCGGACACGCGGCGGGCTTTCCGCTGGACGCCATGTTGACCGCCGCCGAGGAATTTCGCGGCGTACCGCATCGCCTTGAATTTGTATGCGAACTGCGCGGTGCGCGCTGGTATAACGATTCGATTGCCACCGCCCCCGAACGGACTATGGCCGCCATCCGTTCCTTCGACGAACCCATCGTGCTTTTGCTCGGCGGGCGCGACAAAAACCTGCCATGGGATGAACTCGCGAATCTCATTCACCAGCGCGTGGATCATGTGGTGCTGTTTGGCGAGGCGGCAGAGAAAATCAAGAAAGCGATAGCCGGTAATGTGGTCGAAGGGTCCGTAAAGCGGCCATTTACGCTGGAGCATGTGGAACATCTGCAGGATGCCATTCGCAAAGCGGCTGAGGTGGCAGAATCCGGCGATGTTGTTTTGCTTTCGCCGGGCGGCACAAGTTTCGATGAGTTCAAAGACTTCGAGGAACGAGGAGAGAAATTTAGATTATGGGTACAGAAACTTTCCTAAAAGAACGATCGTTCGTTGGCGAACCGCCGGTTGAAAAATCCGGCCCGTCGAAGCGCGGCGTGGACCTGCCCCTGCTGGTGGTGATGATCGCACTCGTGGTCTTCGGGTTGACGATGATGTTCTCGGCTTCCTGGAACTATTCGTTCAAGCAATATGGCTTGCCCATGTACATGTTCGAGCACCAACTGGGTTGGCTGGGCATCGGGATCGTTGCGGCATTTGCCCTGTCCCGTTTCGATTACCATCACCTGCGCAAGTTGGTAGTGCCTGCCATGGTAGTGACCATCATTTTGTTGATCGCAGTACTGCTTGTCGGAAAAGTCCTGCTGGGATCGCAGCGGTATTTAAGCGAAGGGTCGTTCCAGCCGTCTGAATTGGCAAAGGTAGTCACCATTTTATATTTATCCGTGTGGCTGTATTCCAAACGCCAGTTCATCCACGATGTGACCTTCGGTATGATCCCTCTGAGCCTGATCCTCGGTATCATTGGCGGCCTCATCTATCGACAACCCGACCTAAGCACGGCGGCAATCGTCCTGCTGATGGGCGGGCTGCTGTTCTTCCTGGCCGGGGGCGACTTGAAACAGATCGCCATCCTTTTGGTGATCGCGATCGTTGTGGGATGGGTTATAGTCCGCATCAACCCGACCGGCCGCGAACGGGTGGCGGCTTATATCGCCGAGCTGAAGGATCCGACGCAGGCTTCCTACCACGTGCAGCGTTCGTTCGAAGCCATTGTGAACGGCGGCTGGTTCGGGGTCGGGATCGGACGCGGCCAGGCAACAGTCACCGGTCTGCCCGTACCGGCAAACGACAGTATCTTCGCCGTGATCGTGGAGGAACTGGGAGCGTTTGGCGGAATCCTTTTGATCGTTTTGTACGCGCTCTTGATCTGGCGAGGGTTGGTGATCGCCCGCCGGGCCCCCGATATGCTCGGCACATTGATCGCATCCGGCCTGGTAATCTCAATAGGCATCCAGGCAGCCATCAACATGTCGGTGATGGTTGGACTGATCCCTTTCTCGGGCGATGCATTGCCCTTTGTCAGTGCAGGCGGTTCAAACCTGATCTCATCACTGGCCTCAATTGGAATCCTGATGAATATCTCGCGTCAAAAAGGCGAGATCACAGAATCATCGGATGAAGAACGGAGAACATTCAGTGCAACTCTTGATATGCGCGGGGGGAACCGGCGGCGGCGTGTATCCCGCTCTCGCCGTGGTTGAGCAGTTGAAAGCGGCGGACTTAAATGCCCCCAGTTCCAACCCTCAGCCTTCCAACCTTAAACTCCTATGGATCGGCGGAGAAGGCGGCATGGAAGCAGAACTCGTGAAACGGGCCGGCCTTCCATTCCAGACCATCCCGGCCGCGGGCCTGCATGGCGTGGGCCTGCGCGCCTTGCCGCGCAATCTGATCACCCTGGCACGCGGCATCCAAGCCTCCATGAAAATCCTGCACGAATTTAAGCCCGATGTCTTATTCTTTACAGGCGGTTATGTGGCCGGCCCCATGGCCTTTGCAGGAAGAAAGATCCCGACACTGCTTTACGTGCCCGATATCGAACCGGGGCTGGCTTTGAATTCGTTGGCCCGCTTCGCCGACCAGATTGCAGTGACCACACCGGATTCCCAAAAATATTTTTCGAGGAAAGCGACCGTGACCGGCTATCCACTGCGCATGGAGCTTGAGACGTGGGATAAGCAAAAGGCTTATCGTGCATTAAATCTAGAGGCTGATGCGCCGGTGCTGTTGGTTTTTGGCGGGAGCAAAGGTGCACATTCGATCAATGAAGCCATCGTCCCCCGCCTCCCCACTTTGCTCGAGATGGCGCAGGTCATCCACATCAGCGGGCAATTGGACTGGGAAGCCATTCAAACGGCGCGAAACGGCCTATCTTCCGGGCAACAGCAACGCTACCACGCCTTTCCTTATCTGCATGAAGAGATGGGCGCAGCGCTGGCCTCCGCCGACCTGGTCATCTCCCGCGCCGGGGCATCGACTTTGGGCGAGTTTCCCTTTTTCGGTTTGCCCGCCATCCTGGTTCCATATCCGCACGCGTGGCGCTACCAAAAAGTCAATGCGGATTACCTGGCCGAACGCGGTGCGGCAGTGATCGTCAAGGATGAATTTTTAATGGAGGGTCTCATGCCGGTCATCAAAGACCTGCTGGCGAACCCATCCAAGCGTGAAGCGATGAGCAAGGCCATGAAATCGTTATCTCATCCGCAGGCCGCGCAAGCCATCGCCGAACAACTTTTACAATTAGGAGGACTTTCCCTATGATGAGCATCATTTATATCTTCTGGATGTATGTCATCCTATTCGCGATCATCGGTGTTTTGCGCGGCTGGGCGAAGGAACTCATCGTATCCTTCAGCGTCATTTTTGCCCTGGCGTTAAATTACACTTTGCGCACATACATCGCCGCGGTTGAACAGCTCGACATCCAGAGTACGGAGCTGTTCTGGATCCGCATTTCCATCCTCGTTGTTCTGGTTTATTTCGGCTATCAGACAGTCGCGCTGGTGCCACACCTGGCATCCAAGTCAAACCGGGAGCGTTTGCAGGATTCGTTGTTCGGTGCGGTGCTTGGCGCTCTTAATGGCTACCTGATCGCAGGCACCATCCTGTTCTATTACATCACCGACGCGAAATATCCCTATCCCAATGTCATCGGCCCGCCCCCGAATAGTCTTGCGAGTTCCGTTCAACTTCTGATGACTTTCATGCCGCCGCGCTTATTGGGCGTTCCGTGGATCTACTTCGCCGCCATCCTTTGTGCCATCTTTGTCATCATCGTTTACATCTAAACTGGATACTTAACACGGATCACTGGCTATTAACATGACTCACGTACACCTCATCGGCATCGGCGGAAGCGGACTTTCTGCCATTGCCCGCCTCTTGAAAGAAAGCGGATACACGGTCACCGGTTCCGACCGCACGCTCAGTACATTTGCGGCGGACCTGCAAGCGGCCGGCGTGGCGATTTATATCGGACACCACCCGCGCAATATTCAAGGTGCGGACTGGATCGTCCGATCATCCGCCATACCCGATAGCAACATTGAAGTGCTGGCTGCCAAACAGGCGAACATTCCCGTCTACAAGCGGGCAGATTTTCTCGGAAAGCTCATGGAAGATAAAACCGGAATCGCCGTGGCCGGGACGCACGGAAAAACCACGACAACCGCCATGATCGCATTCCTGCTTACAGAACTGGGACGCGATCCATCTTTCATTGCAGGCGGAGTGTTGAGCAACTATAACGTCAACGCACGAGCCGGCAAGGGCAAACCCTTCGTCATCGAAGCAGACGAGTACGACCGCATGTTCCTCGGCCTCAAGCCTCGCATCGAAGTGGTCACCAACCTGGAACACGACCACCCCGATATCTACCCGACTTACGAAGACATGGTCTCCGCATTTGAATCGTTCGTTGCCCTGCTGCCCGTGGATGGCACATTGATCGGATGTGTGGAAGACAGCGGCGCAGCGGCACTGCTCTACAAAGCCCGCCGCGAGGGCCGCAACGTGATTGCCTATAACCTCCAGGCCGAAATGACCATCAATGCTTCGCAATGGATGCAGGCACGTTCGGTCAAGCCCAACCATCTGGGGGGTTTCGCTTTCGATGCCACCACAAATATAGGTGAGATCGAATCAGCACATGTCGAGCTTCAAGTGCCAGGCGAACACAATGTTCGCAATGCCCTGGCTGCGCTGGCCGTGATGGTCGAGCTGGGATTGCCCCTAAAGGAAGCCGCCGCAAAACTTTCGTTCTTCAAAGGCACGGGCCGCCGCTTCGAAGTGAAAGGCGAGAAGCGCGGGGTCACGGTCATTGACGATTACGCCCACCACCCCACCGAGATCAAAGCCACGCTGGCCGCGGCGCGCGCCCGGTATCCCCGGCAGCGCATTTGGGCCGTATGGCAGCCTCACACCTATTCCCGCACCCAAACACTCTTTTTTGAATTTACGCGGGCTTTCCAAGATGCCGACGAGGTGATCGTCACGGAGGTATATCCCTCGCGCGAACCCAAGCAGGATTTTTCATCCGCAGAAGTGGTCAGCGCAATGCCGCATCGTTCGGTCCACTTCATTGCTTCGCTTGAAGAAACGACAGAATACCTGCTCAAGAATCTAGGCAATCACGATGTATTACTTGTCCTTTCCGCCGGAGATGCCGACCAGATCAGCGCCAATGTGCTGGCCGGACTTTAGAAGAGGTGATCCATGGATGAAGGAAAAAAGCACAAGTATCAATCCGACACGCTGGGCCTGCCGCCATTGAAAATGGTTTTGGTACATGCTAAAAATGAGCGGCAAAACAAGACCGCCCAAACGATATTGGAATCGCCGGAAGCAAAAGAGAAACGCGAAAGGCAGCAGGCGATTAGAAAATTGATCAGGCATTTGAACGATGAATGATCAATGACCAGCCCAAACCGCCGATGACGGCGGTGTAAGCACCGATAAAATGATGAAATCTCCCGCACTGCCCGTGGATGTCCTGCTGACCAGGTTCAGCAATAAGGTGAAAGAGAATGTCCCTCTTGCGCCCTACACCTCTGCGCGCATCGGCGGACCGGCAGATTACTTGATCACCGCCCATTCAAGCGATGAATTGGCAGAGATCATGAAGCTGATATGGCAGCAGCGTTTGCCGTATTTCATTCTGGGCGGCGGTTCGAATGTGCTGGTCAGCGATCAAGGCGTGCGCGGAATAACGGTATTGAATCGAGCAAAGGCAGTCCGCTTTGAAGACGGAAGTCCGCCAAAGGTCTGGGCTGAATCGGGGGTTGTGTTCAGCAACCTTGCCAATCGCTGTGCGTCGAAAGGGTTTGCGGGACTTGAATGGGCCGCAACCGTTCCCGGTACGGTGGGCGGCGCAGTCCATGGCAACGCCGGAGCGTTCGGCGGAGATATGTCGGGGAATTTGATGTGGGCCGAGATCATGACCGAGGCGGGTTCTGAACGCTGGCCGGTTGAGAAATTGGAATATGGATATCGCACAAGTATTTTGAAGCACAGCGACCCTTCGACCTCTGCGGCAGCAAAAGCCATCGTTCTTTCGGCTGAATTGAGTTTAAAAAACGCGACAAAAGAGGAAGTGTCTGTTAAAATCGGTCAATTCAGCGAACGCCGCAAGTCCACGCAACCGCCGGGCGCAAGCATGGGTTCGATGTTCAAGAACCCGAGCGGTGATTATGCCGGACGATTGATCGAAGGCGCGGGATTGAAAGGAACTCGCATCGGCAGCGCTGAGATCAGCACGGTGCATGGAAATTTTTTTATCAACCACGGCAAGACAAAAGCCAGCGATATCCGCGCGTTGATCGAACTGGCGCAAAAAACGGTCGAAGAGAAATTTGAGGTTTCATTGGAATTGGAAATCGAATTGGCTGGTGAATGGTGAATAAGAAGAAACTCCACGTGGCATTGATTTTCGGCGGGCGCTCAGGCGAACATGACGTCTCGCTGATGTCTGCGCGTTCCGTCTTATCGGTGCTCGATCCGTCAAGGTATCAAGTGACTCAAATCGGGATCACGCACGAGGGCCAGTGGCTAACAGGCCAGGATGTAATCGGCGCGTTCGAAAGCGGCAAGGTTAACGATCTCGAGCGGGTCATTCTCCCCTGCGAACCGTCGCGTTCCTCCATCTTTATCCTGCGAGATACAGAGATCGGGGAAAAACTCGAAACGCTGACCGCAATCGATATCTTCTTCCCGCTTTTACACGGAACATTCGGAGAGGATGGAACCATTCAAGGCTCGTTCGAGATGGCCGATGTGGCTTACGTCGGCGCGGGCGTGACCGGGTCATCGGTCGGCATGGACAAGGGCATCTTCAAGGATGTGATGCGCGCCAATCATATCCCGACCGTTGAATCAGCCATCGTCTTGCGCTCCGAAATCGAAAAGGATATGAACGCGGTGATCGAAAAAGCCGAGCAGGTCAGCGCGTATCCGATCTTCACCAAACCCGCCAACCTCGGTTCATCGGTCGGCGTGACAAAGTGCCGCACGCGCTCCGACGTGCAGGAAGGCTTGATGGAAGCGGCGCTGTATGACCGGCGCGTGCTGGTGGAACGCGGCGTGGCAAATGTACGTGAGATCGAAGTCAGCGTACTGGGCAACGATGACCCGCGCGCTTCGGTGCCTGGTGAAGTTTTGCCGAGCCGCGAGTTTTATTCCTATGAATCAAAGTATGTGGACGGAACATCCGGACTTCTCATCCCCGCTCCCCTGCCCGCCGAAACAACAGCCCGCATTCAAGAACTGGCGGTGCGCGCCTATAAGGTCATCGATGCGGCAGGCATGGCACGCGTGGACTTCTTCCTCGACAAAGATTCCGGCGAAGTCTATCTCAATGAACTCAACACCATACCCGGTTTCACCAAGATCAGCATGTATCCAAAGTTATGGGAAGCCAGCGGCATACCGTATGCGGAACTGGTGGATCATTTGATCGAACTTGCCGTGCAGCGCAAAGGCGAACGCGACCGGACGTCACATATCTACCGGAGCCAGGCATGAGCGAAAAATCTTCATTGACCCGCGCGGAAGCCATCCGATCGCACCGCAGCCAGCAAACCCAAAAGCGGGCCGTCAAGTCATCGCAACAAATCAGGCGGCCATTGCCCGCCATCACCTCGCGCGAATCCGTTAGATATGCCGCGCCGAAGGTCACGAATCGATCAAAGACGCGGCGGCGCTACCTAGCTGCGTTCTCGATGCAGGGCATT
>PMLN01000103.1:0-390 GCA_003158885.1 Anaerolineae bacterium | reverse complement strand
GCCGATCTTCACGCTCCTGCCATCTGATTTGGAAAATCGCATTCGGAGCAATTATCCAGAACTGGTTTCCGTCAAAGTTGCCCTCTCTTTACCGAACATCGTTTCGGTGAACGTGGCCGAACGACGGCCGGTTATAGTATGGCAGGTGAACGGCGCGTATACATGGATCGATCAAACTGGAGTGGCATTCCGTCCACGAGGCCCCCAGGGAGCAGATCAATTAATCACCGTGAACGCGCTGGCAACGCCGCCGCAAAGCCAGTCCACCGAAAATATCACCTACCCCCCCACCCCATATATTTCCGTTGATACGGTAAAGGCCATTCAGATTCTCGCGGCGAAGATTCCGGCCGGTTCGACCCTGATCTATGACCCGCATTACGGGCTGGG
>PMLN01000207.1 GCA_003158885.1 Anaerolineae bacterium | reverse complement strand
TCTTTTTGTTTAAGTCTTGAATTGTGAAGTGCTTTTGTGGATAGCATTCGATAGTGCGGGGTACAACCCACAATAAAGTGCGAACGATCGTCGGCATATACCTGGATAGCGCAAGGTTTTTTCTGCGTTTCAAAACCATTTCGCTTGGAATACATCCAGCGCGCGCTGCGCTGTGTGGTGAACAGCCTGCAATCCGGTATTGATTTGCGAGGATATTTCTGTTGGTCTGCTTTTGATAACTTCGAATGGAACAGCGGTTATCGCCCCCAGTTTGGCATCGTCGCTGTGGATCGAAAAACCCAGCAGCACACCCCAAAACCGAGCGCTCATTGGCTGGGAGCCGTCGCTCGCGCCAATCGCATAAGTGTCGAATGAGCTTGCTGTGAATTGGATAGACGGTTTATTGATTTTGCGTTAATAAACACTAACTTGACAAAAAAACAACAGTATTGATAAAATATTTTTAAAGATTTCAATAAATTTCAATAAAAATCCACAAAAGGATAATTTTGACTACTTATGCCCGTCGTCAATCTCTGTTGGAAATACTTCGTAAACAACCCGGTTTACGCGTCCCAGAATTGGCACAGTCGTTAAATGTTTCAGAGGGCACAGTTAGAAATGATCTTGATGCACTTGAAAATGAAGGAAAATTAAAACGTGTACATGGGGGAGCCGTATTGAATGATCAAGGCCAATTCCAAAATAATCTATTTGTGCGTCGTTATAAGCAAAATGTTACTGCCAAATTCGCTATTGCACGTCAGGCCGCTCTTTTAGTGATGGATGGTGACTCGATTTTGCTGGATGCAAGCAGCACTTGTTATTACTTTGCCTGTGCACTCTCGGAACGACAAGGATTGCGCGTTGTGACCAATGGGTTTGAAGTGGCGCGGGAACTTGCGCAAAATCCCTCTAACCATGTGATTCTGATTGGGGGTGTTGTGAACAATGACTCTTCATCGGTTACGGGATTGTTGAGCGAGAAAATCATTGAGGAATTGCATATTCAAAAGACTTTTCTTTCCTGTAGCGGTTTCAGCCTGGAACGCGGGATGACCGAGGTCCATCTGGCTGAGGCCCAACTCAAACGAAAAATCATCGAGTCAACACAGGAACTATTTGCGTTGGTCGATTCATCCAAATTTGGTAAAGAGGACTTAACACCATTTGCGCGCCCCGAAAAAATCATTCGCTTGTTTACTGATAAATACGTATCTTTGGAGTGGGTCGAACGATTAAAGCAAGCAAAGATCGAATATGTGATTTGTGAAGAAGAAATGGTGCCGGCGAAATGAGTGAATATATTCTTGAACTGAAAGATATTTCGAAACGTTTTGGAAGCGTTGAGGTTCTCCATGGTGTGTCCTTCTCTTTACGCCCGGGGGAGGTCCACGCACTGCTTGGCGAAAATGGCGCAGGGAAATCTACCATTTGGATTAGCCATGACAACCACACGCAATTATCTGGCAGTTGATCTAGGTGCGGAAAGCGGGCGTACCATTGTGGGCACATTGGAGAACGAACATCTTACGCTTTCCGAAACGCATCGCTTTGCCAATGGTCCCGTTCGGTTATCCGATGGCTTGCATTGGGATGTGTTGGGCCTATGGTCTGAAATCAAAGCGGGGATCGGAACTTCTTCAACAAAATTCAACAACAAACTTGACAGCATCGGCCTCGATACCTGGGGCGTGGATTTTGCCCTGCTCGACAGGAACGGTTCGCTATTATCCAATCCTTTTCATTATCGAGATGACCGCACCGATGGCATGTTGGATGAAGCTTTCAAGCGTATGCCTCGTTCGGATATTTTTTTCAACACCGGCATCCAATTTATGCAGATCAATACGCTTTATCAACTGCTGGCGATGTCCGTGCAAAATTCCCCGCTCTTCGATGTGGCAAAAACATTCCTCACGATTCCCGACCTTTTCAATTATTGGTTGAGCGGCGAAATCACAAACGAATTTACCAACTCGACGACAACTCAATGTTTCGACCCGAACAAGCGGGATTGGGCGTTGCCCGTCTTGAAAGCTCTAAATATTCCAACGTATCTTTTCGGACCTGTGACGGATTCCGGTAAGATGATCGGCCCTTTTCTCCCGCGCCTCGCCGAGGAGACAGGCGCGAGCGGAGTCCGAATCGTTGTTCCCGCATGTCACGATACCGGCTCGGCGGTTGTGGCCGTGCCGGCGAAGAATCAGGATTTCGCGTGGATCAGTTCAGGAACGTGGTCGATCATGGGAGCCGAAGTCCGCGAAGCTTGTGTGGATGAGAAGGCGCTCGCCTATAATTTTACGAATGAAGGCGGCGTGTTTGGAACCTGGCGTCTTTCGAAAAATATCATGGGTTTGTGGCTTGTGCAGGAATGCAAGCGAACATGGGCGCATGAAGGCAATGACCTGTCTTACGATGAGATCACGCGCCTGGCTTCCCAAGCAAAACCATTCCTGGCCGTAATCGACCCGGACGACAATAAGTTCTTTCACCCCGGTAATATGCCGGAACGAATCAGGAAATATTGCGCCGACACAAACCAGCTTGTGCCGCACACAAAAGGCGAAGTGGTCCGTGTGGCGCTGGAAAGCATTGCGTTGAAATATCGTTGGGTTCTTGAACGTCTGGAAGAACTTACGTCAAAGAAGTTCGCACCGATCCACATCATCGGCGGCGGAACGAAGAACCGGCTGCTGAATCAATTTACTGCAGATGCGGCGAACCGCGTTGTGGTCACGGGGCCTGTGGAGGCGACGGCCATCGGCAATGTGCTCATGCAGGCCATCGGTCTCGGTCATCTGGGTTCACTGCCTGATGTGCGTGCTGTAGTGCGCGCATCGTTTGAAGTTGAAGAATATCATCCTGCCCCGCACGACGATTGGGATGAAGCATATCAAAAACAATTAAAGTTAACCCAATCTTCCTCCTCCAATGAAGGAAGATGAGAAAATTTAGAGGAAAAACCATGCTCGAACCCCCTTATCCCGAACTTGACGATCTGCTTAAAATGATGGGTGAAGCCGGACGCCACCTGGCTGGGATTGAAGCCAGCGAAGGCGCAGCGGGTAACATCTCTGTCTGCCTGCGCTGGCCGATTGAAGTCCGTACCCGTTTCCCGATGGTGGACGAAATTGAACTGCCTCAAATCGTCCCTGAACTGGCGGGTACCACATTTATTGTGAGCGGCTCCGGGCGGCGTTTGCGCGAAATCATCGATGAGCCAACAGCCAATCTGGCCTGCCTTGTGGTGGATGAAGGCGGCAAAACTGCCAAAAGTTATACATCTTATCACCGCCGCTTCGAACGCGTGACCAGCGAATTCAATTCGCATCTTGCGGTGCATTATGACCAGCTTTGCGCGGCAAACACGAATTTTCATGCAATCATCCATGCCCAGCCTGTGCACTTGACCTACCTGAGTCATATTCCGCGCTACCAGGATGAACAATATTTGAATATGCATCTTTTGCGCTGGCAGCCGGAAACGATTATCAATTTGCCCGAAGGTATTGGCTTCATTCCATTTAGAATCCCCGGCTCGCCTGAATTGATGTCAGGAAATGTCGAAGCATTGCGAAAACATCGAATTGTGATCTGGGCCAAACACGGGGTGATGGCTCGCTCCGATATTTCGGTGAAGCGCGCTGCTGACCGTGTGGAATATGCCGAGACGGCTGCAAAATATGAATATATTAATCTCTCCGCTGGAGAGATTGGGGAAGGTCTGAGTGTGGAAGAGATTCGCTTAATTTGTAAAACATTCGATGTGCAGCAAAATATATTCTAGAGGCAATCATGACCAACTCCAAATCGAATACCCAAAGCGCTTATAACCTTGCAAAAGAACGCTACGCCGAACTTGGCGTGGACACTGAAAAAGCCCTGGCTCGACTCAGGAAAGTTGCAATCAGCCTGCATTGCTGGCAGGGGGACGATGTGGGCGGCTTTGAGAACGCCGGCCAGNNTCTGCATGCCATTTATCTGGAGGCCGACCAAAAGGTGGAACGTAACAAAATCGAGCCGCGCCATTTTTCGGCCTGGAAGGATTGGGCCAAGGCAAAGGGTCACGGCATTGATTTCAATCCGACTTGCTTCTCTCATCCAAAATCTGCGGATGGATTTACGCTCGCTCATCGCGACGCCGGCATCCGCCAATTTTGGGTGGAGCATTGCATTGCCAGTCGTAAAATCGGCGAATATTTCGGAAAAGAGTTGGGAACTCCCGCAGTGACGAATATCTGGATTCCCGATGGCTACAAGGATTCACCCGCCGATCGCCAATCGCCGCGACGCCTGCTTCTGCAGTCCCTTGATTTGGTCCTCGCTGAAGCCATTGACCCGCGCTACAACCTCGATGCGGTGGAGCCCAAACTCTTTGGCATCGGCTCGGAAAGTTACGTGGTTGGCTCGATGGAGTTTTATACTGCATACGCGCTCAGCCGCAAAATTTTGCTGACGCTTGACTCCGGTCATTTCCACCCCACCGAAACGATTGCTGATAAAATCTCTTCGCTCTTGATTTATCTCGATCAATTGCTCCTCCATGTCAGTCGCGGCGTACGCTGGGACAGCGA
>PMLN01000363.1 GCA_003158885.1 Anaerolineae bacterium | reverse complement strand
TCTTCGCGATGCGTATTCCAGGGAGTCGGCGTGGTCCAGCCGCAATTGACCATCTCGTGATGGTCATCCAACTGAACGACCTTGCCCTCGGCCAGCTCAACGTGCTTGGCCTGCTTAATGACTTCATCAATCTCGAACATGTCATCGTTGCCGGGACAGACAAAACAACGGAGGCCGCTGACTTCCAGTTTCGCATCGGCGTACTCCATCCAATGTTGCATGGTCTTCAGCGCCTCCTGCAGGAAAAGCTCATCGGAGCGACCGGGTTTATTAGTGATCTCCGCCACTTCATCGGGATCCGTGACATACGGATAATAACCTCGATTCTGAATGGTGCTGACCATTTGATCAACCTGGTCTTTCGATTCAAGGATCGTTTCCTGATCCAACAAGGTGACCTTGTACTTGCCGTCTCCCTGGGCGACGATGGGGATGATGGCCTTGCCGGTCATATCCCCGCCGAGGATTAGAACGTCCGCCTCATAGAACTTCGCCGCGCTGATGAATTTCTTCCAGCATATTTCGGAACCGTGTACATCTGTTGCAAAGAAAATTTTCATTGAGATTCCTTTTTTGAATTGGTTTCAACACAAATCAAGATGATCATTTCGGCATCTCCAGGACGCCGGGAATAAGATCCGGAAACTCAGCGCGGATGCGGTCTTCGACTTCGCGCGGGAAGATCGTGGAACTGCTCTTCGCCAGGATTTCATTCGCGCGCTGCATGGCATGAGCTTGCGTATCAAGCGAGCCTTTCTTCTCCCAGATATTGCGCTGATCGCGATCCGAGATTTTCGTGAGCAAGGCTTCGGTCTTCATGCGCTTGGCGGTATGCGGATTCATCAGGAATGTCCCGCCCGGCTTGGTTTGCGCGATGACCTCCAGCCCGAGTTCCTCTTCGCTGAATGCAACTCCGCGCTTGAGGCGCTTGAGCATTTGCGCGATTTCATCGTCAATCACGGCTTTGGCAAAATCGAACACTTTCAGCGCGTCGAGCAAACCGGCCATGTTCAACATGTCCATGCCGGCCAGCACGCCCGCGACCGATGACATGCCGGTTTCATAGCCCGATTGCGCATCGTTGATCTTTGAATTCGATAATCCAATATACCCGCCGCAGGGCACATTGTAGAAATGCGCCATCTGTGCAAAAGCCATATGCAAAATCCCGCACTCGATTCCGCCGGAGGCGTATGCGCCGCTGCGCATGTCGGCAACCGTTGGCAATGAAGCATATATGGTCGGCGTTCCTTCGCGAACCATTTGCATCAATACCGCCGCGGCAAGGAATTCAGCGTTGCCCTGCACCAGCGTTCCCGCCATCGACATCGGCGAGGTCAGGCCGGCGTTTGGTACGATGCTTGGATAAACGGGCAAGCCCTTCTCACTGAAGTAGATGATCGCTTCCGTGGAGAGTTTGTCCATCGTCAGCGGGGAAACAACCGGACAGTAATGATGCGTCACGAACGGATGCTCGCGATAGGCTGCCTCGCTTCCCGCAATCGCATATAACAGCCGCAGGATTGCCTGTATGTCTTCCATATCCGTGGTCGTACTGCGGATTGGCTTGACACAATATTTCAGCGCCGGATATAAACGCGCCAATGTGAATTGTCCTTCAGGCGCATCGTCCGCTAATGTTGAAATGGAGAAGACATCAATTGCATCGAGCTCATTGATGAGATGCGCGATACGCGCGATGTCATCGGAACGTGCGCGTCGTTCCTGACCCGTAAGCGGATCAATGATATTGGGGGCGGAACTACCCGTGATAATGATCGGTCCATCCTGCGGAATGGTGCGGTCAAACTTCGGGTCGCGTCCGCGAAACGTAAACGTGGGCGGCAGCATGCTGCGATATTTTTCAACCACCGTGCGCGGAAACTTGACGATGAGCGTCTCTGAATCCACTTTGCAGCCATGCTTGCTGAAAATGGAACGCGCTTTATCGTTCCGCACCAGCAAGCCGACGTTTTCAAGGATCTCGAGCGAAGCAGCGTGGACGCGTTCGATTTGTTCCAAGGTGAGAAGAGAAGCATAAGTGATCACGGATTTATTCCTTATTAGCATAGCTTGCCATTAAATGGCCGGGTATTGCACCTTAAGTTTTGAGGCCAATGATGAATTCCATTTCAGCGATCTTCCTTTCAAACAATAAATAGGTTTTGTGTGTCAGGCTTATGCGTGCAGACGTTCGCCTTTTGGATCAAACAATACAGTCGCGGTCACTTCACCGAAACGGCGACCCTCTATCAAATCGAGTTCGAAGCGATTGCCAACTTTGGCAAGTTCGATTGGCAGATATGCGTATAAGATATTCTTCTTGAGCGTGTATCCGTACCCGCCGCTTCGCACCCGGCTTAAAACTTTCCCTTCATGATAGAGAGCCTCGCCGCCATAGATTTGCGTGAACTCCTCGCCATCAACGACCAGCGTGCAAAGCTTTCGTTGGATGCCTTCGGCTTTTTGTTTGGCGAGTGCGGCTCTGCCGATGAAATCTTTTTTGTTGAGATCAACGCAGAAACCGAGACCGCCTTCGTATGGCGTTTCAAGTTGCGTGATATCGGCAGTGTAATAGCGATACCCTTTTTCGAGACGCAACGCGTCCAACACTTTATAGCCGCCGACCTCGATGCCAAATTCCCTGCCCGCTTCAAGCAGCATATCCCAAACTATTGTGGCACGATTATAGGGGACATAAAGTTCCCAGCCGAGTTCGCCCGCGTAACTGACACGCTGTGCATAAACCTTGGCGCCGTTGATGGTGATTTGTTTCGTCATCAAATACGGATGTGCTTCATTTGAGATGTCGTCGCTTGTGATCTTGTGTAATACTTCGCGCGCCTTCGGTCCCCAAATCGGAAGACAAGCCCACTCTTCGCTAATGTCGCGGATGGTAACTTCTCCATCGTTTTCATCCACATGCATTTCCAGCCACGAACGGTCATTACCGATGAAAGCCGCGCCTGTGATAACCCAGAACAATTCCTTTCCAAGACGCGTCACGGTGAGATCGGCTTCAACACCGCCGTTCGTGTTGCAGAACTGCGTATACGTTGCGCTTCCAATTGGCTTGCCCATTTCGCTGTCGGCGACGCGATTCAACAAAGGCAATGCGCCAGGGCCGCTGACTTCGACCTTGCTGAACGGTGTTAAATCATAAAGCGCGACCCGTTCGCGCGTGGCAATATGTTCCTGTGCGATACGGTCAAAGTACGGCGGCTTGGCCCAGCCCCATTTGCGCTGATCTTCGCCCATGCGGCGTGAAGGCTGGCCGGGATCAAAGTAATTGACGCGCTCCCAGCCGAATTTCTCGCCGAAGACCGCGCCCATTTCCAACTGGCGATGATATACCGGGCTGATGCGATGCGGCCGTGCCCATTCAAATTCGTCATTCGGGAAGCGCAAGCGATAATAATATTTCACGCTCTCCCGCGTCCGCTCACACGCATATTGAGGATCATCATAGTAAGTGCTGAAACGCGTGGCTTTATAAGCATAAACATCCATCGTCGGTTCGCCGCCGATGATCCATTCGGCTAACAATTTGCCAACGCCGCCCGCGCCGCCATACCCGTTGAGCGAAAAGCCCGCCGCCATCCACATCCCGCGCACTCCAGCCATCGGTCCAAGGATTGGCTGGCAATCGGGCGTATACGCGCCGGGATGACAAACCAAAGTGATAATGCCTGCCTGATCCAGGAACGGCAAACGTTTGACCGCGCCTTCCAGCAATTGCTCGAAGCGATCCATATCGGCGGGCAGCGTTGTGCCGCCATGTTCCCATGGCACACCGTCAATCCAGCGCGCCAGTGGGTTGGGCTCATAACCGCCGATCACAAGTCCGCCTTGCTCCTGTCGCATGTAAACCAAGTTTTCCGGATCACGCAAGCAGGGTGTCTTTGCATTGAACTCATGACCCGGGACGGCTTTCAAGGCGATGTGTTGATGATCAACCGGAGTGGTCGGGAAATGCAGACCCGCCATGGCGGCGATGCGCGGCGCCCAGAGTCCCGCGGCATTGATGACAAGCTCGGTCTTAATCGAACCTTTGTCTGTCACCACCTCTTTAACTTCGCCCTTCGCTGACAGTTTGATCCCGGTCACGCGCGTGTTGGTATAAACGGTCACGCCCAAATCTTTCGCGAACTTGACCATGCTGTTCGTGGTTGTATACGGGTCGAGCTGACCATCGCGCGGTAAATAGATCGCGCCGTAAAGTTCCTTGTTCGTGATTTGCGGCATGTGCTTCACCGCTTCATCGGGACCGATGACTTCGCATTCCAGACCCAACGCCTTGGCGCGGCTGACGCTTCGCTCCAAATCCTTAAGCGACTCACGCGTCGACGCAACGCGCAGGCTTCCAACGTGATCGAAGAGTCCTAATTCACTATATAGTTCAATGCTATACATGCGGAATTTCAACATCGTCTGCGACGTGGCAAACTGCGTGACCAGCCCTGCTGCATGAGACGATTCGCCGCTGGCGATCTCGCCTTTTTCTACAAGGACGATATCTTTCCTTCCCATCTTTGCCAGNNTCACCTTTTCTTCATTTGGAATCACAATCCCTGAACATCTTTCAGCCAGATATCAAAATCTCTGGAATCAACTTTTTTCGCAGCCCGGCTCCTGCGTTAATGAACTTTCGATATGTGCGCTCTGATCCGTGCACGTCTGTTGTAAAGAACAAACGGGTCGGTTTCTTGCTGGATTTTTGGCGAAGAAGGACATTTCAACTCCTTAAGCTTACCAGAAGACATAACAACCTTGAATATTCCAGAAGAGTAATGGTTATTTTTTTCTGAAACCACTTATTAATTATCTTTTGCCCTACCAGCCACTTATCCTGTCTACTACCCTAATTTTGCAAGTGCTTCAATAGCAAACTCGCGTACATCATTATCACTTTCACCAGGAACTGAAATAAGTGCTTCTTTGATAAGAACTAAACTAAGTGCTTCTTTGATTCGTTCACGAAGGCTGGTATCTACGAGTCGCATTCCGAGGCTGCCCAATGCGTTTGCTGACAGTGCCCGTACCCAACTAAAACTATCCTGTAAAGCCAGGATTAGCGGTTCTACGGCGCGTTCATTACCAAATTTTCCCCCCAGTAAAGCAGCAACGCCACCCCGCACCAATGGGTTATTATCTTTAAGTGCGTTGATAAAGAGATCTTGATTAACCTCTGAACCATTCATTTCACTAATAATAGCCAGGATCGTTCCGCGCACTTCTTCGCTTCTATCTCCCAAGAATGGAATAAGCTCTTTGGCTATATAATTTGGATAGCTTTTAGCCTGATCATCCAAGCCGGCATGGGCATTAATACTCAGGGTTAGATTGCTACCTCGCAAAGTTGCAATTAATTTTTCGATTTCCTGCGAGAGTTCTTTCGACCATGATTTCATTTCCTTTTGCATCTCATTTTCGCCCGCTCGCCAGCCCAGCTTGTCCAATGCACGTGCCGTTACCATGCTACTATTCCCATGGACAATCCCATGTGTCGCAATAAGTGTATTGATAACGCGGGCGCGCAGGGAGTCGTCTTTCAACTGCGCACCAATTTGCCCCAATGCCGCTGCTGCCGCATCGGAGATAATGCGATAATCCATGCGCGTGATTAGCAACGCCTCGACAACCCGGGCGCGCAGTGCAGGATCTTTTAACTGTGTGTCCATTCTCCCAAGCGTATGTGCCGCTTCATCGCGTATATAGGAATCTGTACTATTGAGTGCCGTTATAAGCGGCTCGACAGCCGGAGTACCGACCTTGCTCAGTGCATGTGACGCTTCATTGCGAAAATAAGTGTCTCCCGGCCCGAGTGCCGTGATAAGCGGTTCGACAGCGGGAGCGCCGATTCCTGCCAGCATACGGGCCGCGGCCTCGCGCACATTTTTGTCCTTTTCATTCAGGAGAGAAATGAGCGCCTCGATCGCGGGCGGACCAATTCTTACCAGCGCGCCTTCCGCGGCCTTGCAAACACCAGCATCTTTCTGGTTGCTTAGTGCTTTGATCAACCCATTTACATCTCGCTTGGCTTCCATCTTTTCAACATTGGGTGTACCAAAAAGTCCCATTTTTTCTCCTTGTGTATCTGAATATTGTTTGATGATCCCATTTAAATCTGCAATCTTTCAGATAACTCGATGATAAGCCTAGAATAAAAGGCCTGATAACCCTATGATCCGTCTCAGGTTTCGACAGAATTTGCGTCAGCAATCAGGCTTTCTACTGAATGAGCCGCAAGCGTTTCAATTGCTGAGGCGTCAATCGCTTCATCTGTGACCAGTTTGTCAATCTCATCCAGGCTTGCCACTTGATAATTCGAAACCTTACCCCATTTACTGTGATCGGCTGCAATAATAACCTTGCCTTTTGTATGCTCGATCATGAGACGGATCACTTCAGCTTCTGCATTCGACGGGACCGTGCAGCCATGTTTCAAACTAATTCCGTCCACGCCGATGATCGTTTTGTTGGCATATACTTGCTTCAAGTTGTCGGTTGCGAATCGCCCGGCAACGGAAAGAGACCGCGGCTGAAATTCTCCGCCGATCAAATAATGGTGAAAGCCCGGTTCTCCCATTTCCAGCGCGGCATGCAGGTTGTTGGTAAACACGGTGATGTTGGCGCCGCTTCGAATTTGACGAATCACCTGTGTGGTGGTTGTGCCGCTGTTAATAAAGACAATATCTCCATCCTCGATCAACGCTGAGGCTAATGCTCCGATCATTTGTTTTTCTTCTGGATGCTTTTTCGCTCTTTGCTGGTATTCCGGTTCCAGAGTTATCCTCTGACTGAGCATCGCTCCCCCGTGAGTTCTCTCAATGATTCCTTTTTGTTCCAGCCATTCCAAGTCCCGCCAGACCGTTGCTTCGGAAGTTTCCAGCATCTTATAAAGATCAACCGTTCGGGCGATCTTATAAGTCTCCAGATACTTCTGTATTCTTTCTCGCCTCTGTGCTGGTATGAGTGTTTTGCTCATTAATTGTAACTTGGAATGAAATGAAGGAAGTTGGATGCGTTCGAGTGGGATTATATAGGAATATGAAAGAAATTGCAAGTTTTTGTTTTATTAGTTATAATGTTCGCTGTGAAATCAAGATATTTCCTTGTCAGTGCGCCATGCTAAAGTCTGGTGTCCGATGCTATTCTGGTGTGCCGCGATAAAACGCCGATTCGCTCTGCCGCTCGCACAATGATCAAAACGCATTATCATCGTCTGATAGTAATTGAAGGCAAGCACCCGGAGGTGTTTCCGCTCGGTATCATTTCCTCGTTCGATATTGTCGCAGAGATGGCGAAGCCGAATTCGATCTGGCAGGTTTAGATTTCAAAAGATATTCTCTGATGGGTATACCTTTATATCTTTCAATTTACACGCAGGTCACATAACCATCGAACCTGCCACAAGGAGAATTGCATGGCTGAATTACCTTCACAAGCACAAGTGGTCGTCATTGGCGGCGGAGTGGGTGGGTGCAGTATTGCCTATCATCTTACGCTCATGGGTTGGAAGGATGTGGTGATCCTCGAACGCCACGAGTTGACGTCAGGTTCTACATGGCATTCTGCGGGTCTCGTAGGGCAGATGCGTTCGGATGCTAATCTCACGCGCATGATGCATTACAGTACCGACCTGTATCGCAAACTGAAAGCCGAAACGGGTCAGGATACATCCTGGCGTGAAGTCGGTGGAATTCGTCTGGCTTCATCTGCTGAGCGGATGGAAGAGAACAAACGGCTTGTGGGAATGGCGCGTTCGTTTGGCGTGGACATGGAATTGATCTCGCCGAAAGAAGCACATGAAAAATTCCCGCTCATTTCGTTGGATGGCGTAATGGGCGCGGCGTTCACGGCCAATGATGGCATCATTGATCCAACAGGTTTGACCAACGCCCTGGCAATCGGTGCGAAGAATCGCGGCGCAAAAATATTCACGGAAACCAATGTTGAAAAGATCGTTGTGAAGAATGGCCGCGTCAGCGAAGTGGTGACGGATAAGGGTACAATCAAGACCGAGGTGGTGGTGAACGCCTCCGGTCAGTGGGGACGCGAGGTGGGGAAAATGGTCGGTTTGAACTTACCTGTTGTCCCAATGGCCCATCTCTATATTTTGACGAAACCCATCGAAGGCGTCACGCACAATTTCCCAACATTGCGCGATCCTGATTTGCTCGTCTATTGGCGTGAGGAAGTTGGCGGGTTGGTGACGGGTGGATATGAACGTCAGCCCAAGCCATTCGGCTTGAACGGCATTCCGCGTGATTTTAAATACCAGTTGCTGCCGCCCGATTGGGAGCGCTTCTCACCCTTGATGGAAAACTCCATCCGACGCGTACCCGCTGTTGAAAATGCGGAAGTCATTAAACTATTGAACGGCCCTGAAGGCTTCACACCGGATGGCGAATTTTTGCTTGGTCCCACTTCGGTTAAAGGATTCTGGGTGGCATGCGCGTTCTGCGCGCATGGCCTGGCGGGTGCAGGCGGCATCGGCAAAACGATGGCGGAGTGGATTATTGATGGTCATCCCGAATGGGATATGTGGCGGCTCGATGTGCGGCGCTTTGGTTCCAACTACGACAGCCTTGATTACACGGTGGCGCGCACCATCGAAACATACACTCAATATTATGATATTCATTTCCCCGGCGAGGAACGCATGTCGCGGCGCGGTCAGCGGCTCTCTCCAACTTATTATCGTTTGCGCGACCTCGGCTGTTCGTTCGGCGAAAAGTTCGGATGGGAACGCCCGAACTGGTTCAGGATCTATGAAGAGAAAGCGAATCACGGCCACGAGCCTCAAGGCTGGGCGCGGCAGAATTGGTCGCGCGCGATCGGTTACGAACATTTGATGACGCGCGAGAATGCAGGCTTGTTCGATGAGACCTCCTTCAACAAAATTGAAGTGCGTGGACCCGGCGCGTTGAAATTCCTCAATTATGTTTGCGCCAACAACATTGATCAGCCGGTCGGTTCGGTGATCTATACTCAATGCCTGAATAAGCGCGGCGGCATCGAATGTGATTTCACGGTCACGCGTCTCGGTGAACAACGTTTCCTCATCATCACGGGTACCGCTTTCGGCCAGCATGATTCTTCGTGGCTGTCCATTAACATGCCTGAAGATGGTTCAGTGAACATTGAAGATGTCGGCTCATCCTATGCTTGTATAGGCTTGTGGGGACCCAAAGCGCGCAAGATCCTGGAGAAGGTTACCAAGGTTGACGTTTCCAACGCAGGTTTCCCCTACATGACCTCCCGCCAGATCGTGGTTGGGGATGTGCCTGCCCTGGCTTCGCGCGTTACCTACGTAGGCGAGCTGGGCTGGGAGTTCTACTGCCCGATGGAATACGGTCTGCGCCTGTGGGACACGCTCTGGGCAGCCGGGCAGCCGGAGGGTCTGGTAGCAGCTGGCTATAAGGCCATCGACTCACTGCGGCTCGAAAAAGGCTACCGGTACTGGAGCAGCGAGATCAGCCCGGATTATTCTCCGTTCGAAGCCGGCCTGGGCTTCGCCGTGAAATTAAATAAAAAGGATTTCATCGGAAAGGAAGCCCTGCTAAAGCAGAAGGAAGCCGGAATTAAGCGTAAGTTATGCTGCATGACGCTCTCGGACAGCCGCACGATCGCCCTGGGCAAGGAACCGATCCACACGAAAGATGGCAAGAATATTGGCTGGGTGGCTGCCGGCGGTTACGGTTATTCCGTTGAGAAGAGCATCATCTACGCCTACCTGCCGATCGAGTACGCCAAGGTCGGCACGGAACTGGAGGTCGAATTCCTTGGGGAACAGGTTGGGGCTGTGGTTGCGCAGTCACCGCTGTGGGACCCCAAAGGCGAACGGATCAGAGCATAAACGGCCTAAAGGGTTGTGTATAATCGCTCTTTGTGCATGGAAGCGGCCATGACTTAGAGACGTGACAATTGGCCGCAAAAATAGACGGATTCTAGGATCCGGTATTTTTCAGGAGATGAAATCATGTCAATCGTAAATGCAAAAGAAATCATGATGGTGTCAGCCAAAGAGAAATACGCCGTAGGCGCCTTCAACATTACTGACCTGGTCCAAATGGAAGCGGTGGTCGAAGCAGCGGTTGCCAAGAAAGCTCCGTTGATCATTCAGACCTCTGTAAAACCAACCAAATTCCTGGGCGTAAATGTGTTGGTTGCAATTTACCGTACCATTGCTGAACAAGCTCCCATCCCGATCTGCCTGCATCTGGACCATTGCACTGAAATTGAGCATTGCAAGAAATGCGCGGATGCCG
>PMLN01000048.1 GCA_003158885.1 Anaerolineae bacterium | reverse complement strand
CGCGAGGGGCATCAAGTGCGCGGGCTGGACGATCTTTCCACCGGCGATCCACAGGCTCTTTCGTCCGATGTTCATTTCACGCGCGGCGATGTCAGTGACCGGCCCAAGTTGTGGACCCTGCTCCAGGAAGTGGATGTAGTCTACCATCTGGCCGCGCGCGTCTCGGTGCCTGAATCGGTTTTATATCCGCGCGACTACAACACGGTCAATGTCGGCGGAACGGTGGCCTTGATGGAAGCCATGCGTGATGTCGGTGTGCGGCGTGTGGTGCTGGCTTCCTCTGGCGCTGTCTATGGCGATCTCGCCGAACAGCCTTTGCAGGAAGCGGTCATACCCAATCCGCGCTCTCCCTATGCGGTCTCGAAGCTCGCCGCGGAATATTATGTCCGCACCATTGGAGGGTTGTGGGGCATCGAAACGGTCAGCCTGCGTATCTTCAATGCCTATGGGCCGGGACAGCACCTTCCAGCCTCGCATCCGCCGGTGGTGCCGTACTTTTTACGGCAGGCCCAGCGCGGCGGTACGCTTGTGGTTCATGGCGACGGCAACCAGACCCGCGATTATGTCTACGTGGACGATGTGGTCAGCGCCATGGTGGCCGCCTCCACCGCGCCGGACGTGGACGGGTTGGTCATTAACGTCGGCTCGGGGGGTGAGACGAGTCTTCGCGATCTGGTCAAGCATGTTTTGGATGCCACCGGCGGCCAGCCTGAGGTCATTTACAACTCCCAAACTTCGGGCGGCGTCTCGCGCATGGCAGCCGATTTGATGATTGCCCAGGACAAATTGAACTATCATCCCTCGATCAAACTGGAGGATGGGTTGCGCCTCACGCTCCAGCGTGATCCCCGCTTCAAATGATTCTCCATGCTGGCTATCGGTTGGATATTCTGGTGAATGATAAAGTAATTGTTGAGATCAAGTCCACTGAAGAAATTGCTCCAATCCATGAGGCTCAATTGCTTTCATATTTGAAACTATCAGGTTGCAAAGTGAGTTTGCTGATTAACTTCAATGTCAAACTGCTTAAGCACGGCATCCACCGTATCGTTAATGGCTCTCTATACTCAACACGGGCATAGATTGCGTTTTTGCGCCAGCAGGATTCAATGGGAACTTCGTAGTTGCGACTTTAGTCGCTCTCTTTGCGCCAGCCCGAAGGGCTTCCACGTACTGAGCAGGCGGCTTCGCGGAGCACCCTGTGGGTTAGCCCCGCGCAACAAGTCGCAGAAAACCGCAGTTTGTGCCCACGCTCAGTATAGATTGATATCTTCTCTGTGTTCTCCGTGAACTCTGTGGTGAAACCCTTACCTCGCAACTTTTATGATCGTCCAACTTTGCAGGTCGCTCGAGATCTGATCGGCGCGCGGCTGGTGCGCATTCTCGATGGTGTCAAGTTGGTCGGCCTCATCACCGAAACCGAAGCCTACATCGGCGAGAAAGATTTGGGTTGTCATGCCAAAGCTGGCAGAACGCCGCGTACCCAGGTTATGTATGGCCCGCCGGGATATGCCTATGTCTACTTTACCTACGGCAATCATTGGATGCTGAACGCCGTCACCGAACGTGAGGGATTTCCCGCGGCAGTCTTGCTCCGCGCCATCCAGCCCGTGGAGGGCGTGGAGATCATGTCCATGCGCAGGCACGGGCGCGACACCTTCGGCCCCGGCAAGTTAACTCAGGCCATGGGTATCACTAAAAACGAAAATGGCCTCGATTTAACCAAAACCTCAGGCGGTTTGTGGATCGAGGCCGGCGTTCACGTCCCCGATTCACGCGTGACGAAAAGTCCGCGTATGGGTTTATATAGTGTGCCGGAGCCATGGAAGTCGAAGCCTTGGCGGTTTCTGGTTAAAGATTGGAAAATATAAGTCAGCAGATTTTTATCTGCGAAATCTGCAAAATCTGTGGATAAAAGGAGATGAGACAATGGGTTTACTGGATGGTAAAAACGCTTTGATCTTTGGCCTCGCTAACGAACGCTCGATTGCGTGGGGCATCACGCAGGCCTTCAAGCGCGAAGGTGCCAATTTGGGGATCAGCTATGCGGGCGAGGCTCTCGAACGGCGCGTCAAACCGCTGGCGGAACAGGTCGGATGCAAGTGGGTCGAAGAATGTGATGTGACCAGGGATGACCAGATCGCCCTGGTTGCGGAAAAGGCTGCCAAGCATTTCGGAAAGATTGACGTACTGGTGCATTCGATTGCCTTTGCCGGGCGCGACGAATTGAGCCGGCCCTATTATCAGACCAGCCGTGAAGGCTTCAAGAACGCCCTCGATATTAGCGTCTATTCGCTGGTGGCCTTGACGAATGCCTTTTTGCCGATCCTGAATCCGGATGCTTCGATCATGTGCCTCACCTATTATGGCTCGGTGAAAGTCGCGCCGCATTACAACGTGATGGGCGTGGCGAAGGCTGCCCTGGAATCCTCCACCCGCTATTTGGCCTATGATCTCGGCCCGCAGAAGATCCGTGTCAATGCCATTTCAGCGGGACCGATCCGCACCCTGGCCGCCGCCGGTGTGGGTGGTTTCCGGGATATGTACAAACACTTTGCGGATATGTCCCCCATGCGCGAAAATATCAAC
>PMLN01000301.1 GCA_003158885.1 Anaerolineae bacterium | reverse complement strand
GAGCAGACCGATCTGCTTTTCAGAAAGACCCACTTGCGCAAGATACAGCGCCAGGATAACCGAAAGAAACCCATAACAGAAAAGACGAATGATGCGCGTCGCAAAAAGAGTAGTGATATTGCGATCTGCTTTCATTGATCTTAATCGCCTTTTGCAACCTGGAGTCGGCACCATACATATAGCGCATCATAGACTTCGAATTGGTGTTCGAGATTCTCCATATCCTCTGGAAAGCGCAAACTATAACCGCTGGCAATGGCTTCCAATCCGCGTGCGATTGGTTCTTTATCAATGTCTTCGCTGACGTCGGCGGCATGGACGATCTTTGCCAACCGCAAAAGCCCCGGTTCCTTCAATCCATATTTGAGAATGATCGATTCAAATGAACAGCGGTTTTCGTGATGCCCTAATTCGACCCCAGGAGCATCGAAAGGAATTGCACCGGTATCTTTCACCACCTTCTCAATTTGATTGGCAGGCACAAATAAGAATTCCGCTTCGTTATCGATGAAGCGGGTGATCAGCCACGGACAAGCCACTCGGTCAACGTGCACGTGAGAACGGGTAATCCATTTCATCAGTCCATCCTTTTGGAATTATATTCGCCGCTAGTACAAGGCTTTCTATCTATTTCTCAAATTATACATCCCGCTTCTCGAAAACTCGAATTGCTATGATTAGTGTTGCGAGCAAATAGACCACTGTATAAGCGATCATCAATAGACTGGGCACGGAGACCGTTCCGAAGGGAGACATACCGAGAACTCCGGCGAGGGGCGTTTGCATTTCAAAGGCAGCCCTGCGCCAGAGCGATTCGCTGGGGATGATCAGGCTGGCAACAATTCCAACCTTGATGGCGGTCTGGTTGTGGAGGATGGCGCCGAATTGTTCGATCCAGCCTCCGATGAAGGCTAGGCCATATAGGCCGAAGACGATCCCACCCGCAGCCAAGGCGGATAAGGTGCTGGAACAGGCCATGGAGATGGTCATGATGATCAAGGCCTCGAAAAAGATCAAGCCCAGTCCGGCCCACAAATGATTGGGGAGATATGCGGCTTGGATGAATACGCTCAAAACCGTGCCGCCTCCCATCAACAGTAAATACAAACCCAGCAAAGAGGCAAAACCCAGCCACTTACCAAGCACAATTTCCGACCTGCGGATCGGCTTGGTGACGATGGTCTGGATCGTCCCCGAACTAATTTCGCCGGAAAGCGTGTCAGCAGCCAGCAGAGCGGCCATCGCGATGGATAGAAAAGCAACGGCATACAACCCGACCAACATTAGCGTGTTGGCTCCCTCCACATTCGCGACTTGAGTTACCGCCGCCGGAGATGGGCTTGGAAGGGCCGCTGCGGTTTTGGTAACCTGACTGAAAATGAAATGGAAGCCAATCGAGTACATGATCAGAAAGCACACGCCAAGCACCAGGCCGGTCGCTACGATGCGGCGGCGGATCGCTTCGCGGAACGTCATGCGGGTGATAATCCATATATTCTTCACAAGCCGCCATCCTTTCCAACCGTTTCGATGAAGACTTCCTCCAAGGAAGCCCGTTTGGGCGTAAGAGCATATACTTCCACAGCGTGCATCACAAGATAGCGCGTGATCTCTGGCATGGCAGACTCGGCGGATAAGGCCATGCCGATGTTCTCTCCATCCGCTTGAATGTTCCAGCCCCATTGGGAAAGGCCAGCGATTATTTCCGGCGATAAACCTTTGGCGCGGATGCTCACATTGACCTGCCCGACATCCAATGAAGATAGCTCCATGACGCGCACCACCTCGCCATGCCGGATGAAAGCCACCCGGTCGCAGGTGACTTCGATCTCGCTCAACAAATGGGAGTTGAGAAATACGCTCGTGCCATCTTTCCGCAATTCGTGGATGATATCGCGTACGAGCCGGCGCCCAACCGGGTCGAGACCGGAAGTCGGTTCATCCAGAAAAACCAGGCGCGGCCGGTTGAGCAAAGCCTGCGCCAGGCCGATGCGCTGCAACATGCCTTTGGAAAAGGTGCGCAATAACTTGTCTCGAAAATCGGAAAGGCCCACCCTTTCGAGCAATTCATCAATCCTTGATCTCAAAGCGCGAGCCTGCATCCCATACAATTGACCGTGGAGTTCAAGAAATTCACCGGCCTTCAACCATTCCTGAAAACGGAAATGTTCTGGCAGAAAACCCATGTGCCTGAGCATATTCCGATTCCCAATGGGCGCGCCCAAAAGCAGTGCGCTGCCTGAAGTGGGCGTGACCAGGCTGAGCAGCATCTTGATCGAAGTTGTTTTCCCGGCGCCATTCGGCCCCAGGAATCCAAATACCTCACCCTGCTTGACTTGCAGGGTGAGGCCCTTCACGGCGGCTTGATCGCCGAATACTTTTCTTAGTTCGTGAGTTTCAATGGCGAATGCTTCGGCCATACCTTTTCCCTTAAGGGAGCGAGTTTGCCATGTCAATGGCCTGCTGCGAGTTGGTGCCCAGCCCGCCGATGGCGTAAACGACCCCATTCTTCACCCAGAGCAGGACGAATTGAGGTGCATCATCGGCCGGACGCTGGACGAGTGTGCCCGTTACGCCGTCTACAGTGAGCTGTTGATAGGTGGCCGCATTGATGGGAACCGGCACCACGAGAGTCGAAGTCCAATCCACACTCTTCGTAAAGGCCGCGGCCTGGTCACTGGTCATGCCGGTAAACTCGAGTCCGATCTGGGCCAGTTGAGCGACATTTACATCGGCAGGCGCTTTCACCGTTGGGCTGGGAATCTCCGACAGGATCACACAGTCCGGATATTGCCGGCTCATGGAGCCTCTCTGGGTGGTATCGAAGGTGGATGGATCGGGGCAGGAGCCGTAATCCGCCTGGACCGAGGCAGGCACTGTTACTGAAATCACAGCGCCGTCAATCGAGTTAGGCAGGACCAAATCACTGCGCCCGGCTTCGTTCAGCAAAGCCTGGGCCTTGGTGCGGTCTACGGTAAATGTAAAGGCGGCGTTGCCGGTCACGCTGAGGCGCGAGGAAGCGGCATTCTGAGGCAAACGAACTGTGAAGCCGGCTTTCTGGCTGGCATCCGAAGCATCGGTAGCGGTGACCGGATTGCCTGGCTTCTGGTTCATGGTGATCGAACTGGAAACCAATTCGCTGATCTGCTTGCCAAGCGCTCCGTTCCCCGTCAACTCCTGCATACCGGTAAAATCCACAGGCACAACGGTAACCTGTTCCACGCGGAAAAGGTTAAGCACCTGATCGGCCAAGGCGCGTGTGGCGGGAATGGAAACGATGAGCGCCAGGACCAGGGCCGCCAGGGCTGCATAGCGCACGGTGGTTGACATGTATATTTTTTTCAGCATGAAAATCTCCTTTTTGAAAATTTTTTGAGAATAGAAATGTTTCAGGCTTGTCTGTGGAGAAGGCACCTGCTCCTGTTCAAGGGTCAGAAAAGCCAGCTTGTGAGCCGTGGCCGCGACTTGTGTTTGCAGGCTGTGCCGACGTGCCTGACAGGCTGAACAGGAATCGAGATGGCGCTGTGCCTGGGTATCCAGCTCGCCATCGAGGGCGGCCCGTAATTGACCAGCATTCAAATGTTTGTTCATGGTTTCTCCTGCACAAGTGTGCGGTACTGCTTTTCGAATTCGCGTTCGGCGCGCAGCAACAACGGCCCGATGGATGTCGGTGAGAGGTTCAAAGCGGAAGCGATATCCTTATAGGTTATGCCGGAATAACGCATCACGAGAAGTTGTGATTGACGGGGATTCATTTGCGCCAGCGCCGTGCGCGCCATGCGGCGTTCTTCGGCGGCCTCGTGGATTTCCGCTGGACGGTCTTCCACGGCCTGCTCGAGGTTCATTTTGCCTGCCGCGAGTTCATATCCCTGCCGGCGTTTGAAACTGCGAATGGAATGCAGTCCCAGATTGGTTGCCACGCGAACCAGCCAGCCGCCGGTGTTGAACTCCGGTTCCGGATTGGGGTGCCGTTGATACAGGCGCTGGAAAGTCTCGAGCGCCACATCTTCGGCCTCGTCCGGGTCGCCCAACATGCGTGCCAACATCCGGTAGACCATGGCCCAATATTGCTCGAAACATCTTTCGAAAACCTGCTGTTCGGGATGATCGCTCGTTTCTAAAGTTTCGGTTTTCGCTTTTCGGATCTTCATCAGCGGCAAACTGCCTTCACTTTGGTTCAGTTTCATTCAGCTTGTTGAGCCTCTCCATCCTAATAATCCCGCCGGACAGGAAAGTAAGACAGGCTGAAGTTAATGATTAATAAACCGGTCCACGGATCGGTATTTCCATAATTCTATTCCATTTTGATGCAGGCCGCGCGATGAAAGGAAAAGCGTGCCATGTCAGGTTAAGAAGGATGCCGCCCTTGGATGGCTAAAGAGCGGGATTCGACTCCATTTCGATGATCTTACTTTGTTCCAGAATATCCTTGAGCAGTTCCAGGTTTTCCTTCAGTTGTTTCTTCAGCTTCTTTTCCAGAATGCCCTCATCCGACTGGAATAAATTAGCGGCGACCGCCTGCGTGGATATATTGACTTTTGTGCCCCCGCCAGCCAGTTCAAACGTATAAACGGTTTGTGAATGCAGAGGTCCGGAGAGAGACTTGAATCCATATTTCTTATTTGGTTCGTAATCGGTAACCTCGTAGGTGCCCTGGATGCGATGTCCCATGAAATGGCCGACACTGCGAAAAAAAGCTCCCACTCGGACTCCGCCCTCGGAAACCTGGGCGGATTTCAATGTCCCATACTGCCATTGAAAATCATTTTCCGGCATGCTGATGAAATCAAAGACCTGCTTAATGGGGCGATAGATGAGTTTGGATGAAATTAAATTGATCATTTGTCCTATTCTTTTATAAAACCAAAGGTTTGAGGTATTCGACAAGTCGGACTCTCAAAAGGAACCCCCCTTATGCGGTCATGGTTCAATAAGCCGGGCTGCGCAGTGTTCTCGATTTGACCAGGCTTACTTTTAATTTGTTATTGGCCAGGGTGTAGGTGTTAAATCTGCTGACGGCTTTATCCGCCTCGCTTTGTGCACTCATGGTCAGAAAACCAAACCCTCTTGACTCGCCGTTGGAATTGTCCTTCATAATTCGAATCGTGGTGACTTCTCCGACCTGCTCGAACAGGTTCTTCAATTCATCCTCGGTGGTTGACCTGGCCAGGTTTCCTATATACAACATAACATTCATTTCAATCTGCCTTCTCCGGTTTACGGGGAAAAGAAAAGCCGCCAACCCCATCACAGGGTCGGCGGCCCAGAACCCACACAAAACCGGTTATCCCAATCCAAACCAACCCGTTTGGGGCAGCGAAGTTTGGAGGGCCAATCTTTTAAGGTTCAATCGCGTGCGGTTTACTTGCCGCGTTCCACTTTCGGCTTCGCGACATTTACCTTCAATTCGTGTTCTGCCAAAGAATACGCATTGAACATGCTGATGGCTTTATCGGCTTCGGTTTGCTCGCCCATGGTAATGAAGGCGAAACCCTTCGACTCGCCGCTGTCGCGGTCTTTGACCA
>PMLN01000336.1:249-4059 GCA_003158885.1 Anaerolineae bacterium | reverse complement strand
GGCTTGTTCCTGCTCCTGCTTTTGATTCCGGGAGTCGTGTTCAATGATATGTGGTTCCATCCGGAAAGCCTGGTCTTCCTTTTTATTGTTCTCACTTTTTTCTTTCTCGTGCAGGATAATTTAAAATTTGGCAGGAATTTTTATCTTGCGGCCTTGTTTTGCGGCCTGGCGGTGGCGACCAAACAAATCGGCCTCTTCTTTTTCCTGGCCATTCCGCTTTATATCTTCCTGGGTTGGCGGCGGAAAAGCATTGATACGCGGCGGGCAGTTGGGCTTGCGGCCGCTTTCGTGGCGATCATGGTTGCAGTGTTCGTGTTCACCAACCCGTTTTTATTTTGGGCCTCCGAGAGGAAATTGGCGCTCCGCACCCAAATCACCCTGCATAAACATATCGCCGCCGGATTCACGGTTCTGTATCATAACAGCCCATTGACCTGGTTCAGTGTAGTTGCTGAAAATTACAGTACTCTGCCCTTCCTGGCGCTGGCCTTTGTGGCGGCGATCATTGCTTCGATCAAAAGTGAGCGGCGGCTTCTGAATGGCCTGATCCTGGCCTGGGTGATTCCTTTTTCTTTATATATCGCTTTTGCGCTGGTGATTCGTCCCAAGCATTTTCCCCTGCCCATCCTTCTTCCATTGTACTCGGCTCTCCCTGCCTACTTTACGGTCTTTGCCCCGCCGCGTTGGATGGGGCCATTGGGCGATTATTTGAAAAAGTATGGTGTTCGCCTCCTCATGTTCCTTGCGGGCCTTGTCATCGTTGGTTGGCAATTTGTCTATAGCCTGAACATGGATGTGGCCCAATATATGGATACACTCAACCGCGAGAAAAACAATCCCAGCTTGAATTTCTATTCCGCCCTGGATCATAATGATTTGTCCCGCCTCACGCTCGATCGGCAGTTGGTTGTGTTTCGTGATGTGGCGATGTATGTTCCAAACTCTGCGAACGACAAGGTATATTATCAATGGGGCGTAAGCGGTTATGCCGATATTCACAAGTTCAATGCGGATTTGTTGGTGTTGAGCAAGCAGCATTTGTACGATTACACCCAGCCCGGCCAGACCGCGGTGGATCCGAATTTTTCCGATGCGGTTCACCTTTACAAGGATGCACTGGCAGGAAAGGTTCAAGGGTACACGTTGATCTATCAGGATGCTTTTGGCATGGCTTATCTCAGCACGCCTTTGGCGGCCGAGTTCCTTTCAACACATTAATTGGGAGAATGTTCTATGTCGAATGTTACGGATGTTGTCATTGTGGATGCGATTCGTACGCCGATTGGTTCACTGGGCGGCGCGCTCGCTCCTGTTCGTCCTGATGATCTTGCGGCTCTAGTGATCCGGGAGATTATCCAACGCAGCAAGCTGGATGTGAGTCTCGTCGAGGAGGTTTATTTCGGCTGTGCCAATCAGGCGGGCGAGGATAATCGCAATGTGGCGCGCATGGCTGCTTTGCTGGCAGGGCTGCCGGTGGAGGTCGCCGGCATGACCGTCAACCGCTTATGCGCTTCGGGTTTGAACGCGGTCAACCAGGCGGCACGCGCCATTAAAGCGGGCGAGGGCCAGGTCTTTATTGCGGGCGGTGTCGAGTCGATGAGCCGCGCACCTTACTCGCTTCCGAAAGCCGAAGCGGGATTCTCATTCGGCAATCTCACCGCCTGGGATACGGCGCTCGGCTGGCGATATCCGAATCCAAAGATGAAGGAAAAATACGGGACCGACGCGATGGGCGAAACGGCGGAGAACATTGCCATGGAACGACCGCATATTACCCGCGAGAAGCAGGACGCCTTTGCCTTGCGCTCGCACCAAAAGGCGATTGCCGCCATTGATTCCGGAAAATTCGCGCAAGAGATTTTGCCGGTCCCCATTCCGCAAAGGAAAGGGAATCCGGTTTTAGTAACGACCGATGAACGACCGCGCCGTGATACAACCATGGAATCACTGGCGAAGCTCAAAGCCTCGTTCCGCGAGGGCGGGACCGTGACGGCCGGCAATTCATCCGGGTTGAACGATGGCGCGGCCGCCTTATTGTTGATGAGCGCGGAAAAAGCCAAAGCCTTGAATCTGAAACCGCTGGCGCGCCTGGTTGCCTCCGCCGCGGCCGGTGTGCCGCCGCGCGTCATGGGCTATGGCCCCATCCCGGCCACGAGGAAGGCCTTGGAACGCGCCGGGCTGCAGATCAAGGATATCGGCTTGGTGGAGTTGAATGAAGCCTTTGCAATTCAATCGCTGGCGGTGATCGAGGAACTTGGCTTGGATCCCGAAATCGTTAATGTCAACGGCGGTGCGATTGCGCTCGGTCACCCGCTGGGATGTTCGGGTGCGCGCATCTTGACCACCCTTTTGTATGAAATGAAGCGCCGTGGAAATGTAAAATTCGGCCTGGCAACTTTATGCGTGGGTGTGGGGCAGGGCGAAGCGACGATTGTTGAGTATTTGGGTTGAACGGTTGAGGGTTGCAGCCTGAACCTTGAACATTAATAGAAACAGGAGAATCTTTATGAAACGCATACTCACTTTAGGTTTTTTGGTTTTGATCCTTTCGGCTTGTTCATCACCGGCTGTTACACCCACCTCAAAGGTACCGGTAACGGTGGCTCCGCCCACCCTCAGTGCACCTGTTTCTTCCGCGCCTGCCTTTACAATGCTGCGCATGATGGATGCCGCGAATGGCTGGGCCATCACGGATACCGGCGTGGTTCGCACGAACGACAGTGGCAAGACCTGGCATGATGTTACGCCTTCGGGTGTTGGCAAACTTGGCTTTGGCACCGCATTTTATTTTTTGGATTCGAATCATGGCTGGGTGGTGTCAGGAAATCCGTCCGATCCAACCAGTGGGACGTTATATCGGACTCAGGATGGCGGCGCAACGTGGCAGTCCAACGCGGTGAATTTCTTTATGGGTAATCTGGTTTTTGTGAATGCCTCGAACGGTTGGATGATGTCGAGTCTTGGTGTGGCCGTGGGTTCGAACGCGGTTGCCATTTTTCAGACCACCGATGGCGGACAGACCTGGAAGCAAACCTATATTAATGATCCAACGCATCCGGGTGCTGCCTCCACGTTGCCGCTGGGCGGACTCAAAGAAGGCATTACACCTGTCAATATGAACAATGCCTGGGTGGGCGGGATTGTTTACACGCCCGGCGAGATTTATCTTTATCAAACCCAGGATGGCGGTCAGACTCGGAAGCTTCAACCGGTCCAAATTCCTTCGGGCTATGACCAGGCCCAATTTGAAACCGTTGGCCCGCAATTTGCCAGCGCACAGGATGCCTATATGCCGGTGCATGTCTCAACTCAAAACGGTGTGATGCTGGCGGTTTATTATTCCCACGACGGGGGATCGAATTGGGCGCTTACTCCGCTGCTGATCCCCAATGGCGGCCTGATGAATTTTGTTTCCGCCACGGATGGCTTTGTTTGGAACGGCACGGAATTTTATGTCACGCACGACGGTGCAAAAACCTGGGCCACGGTTTCGCCCGGCGTTTCATTTGGCGATAATTTTGCCGGTATGGACTTTGTAAATACCACCCTCGGTTTTGTATTGACCAANNCCACCAACACGCGCACACTGTATAAAACCGTGGATGGAGGTTCAACTTGGACGGTGGCAGGAAAATGAAAAAATATGGATTTGCGTTTTTGATGCTCGCATTGCTCGCTCTTGCCTGTGGATGGTTTGCGCCGCCAGAACCTGTGCAGATTCCCCTGATGCAGGTTCCTCCCACGGCACCGCCGACCACTGCGATCTCAGCGCTGACGCCTGATCAAGTGAAGAATGCCAAAGTTCAATTG
>PMLN01000336.1:0-199 GCA_003158885.1 Anaerolineae bacterium | reverse complement strand
CCTGCTGGCGGAAAACTACGGCGGTAGTGGTACGTTCGTTTCTCTGGTGGCCATGCTGGATCAAAAGGGTCAGCCGGTACAGGCTGGCTCTGCGCTGATTGATGATCGGCCAAACATCAACAGCCTGAGCATTCAAAATGGAAAAATTTTGCTCGACGTAATGGTTCACGGCCCGAACGATCCGCGTTGTTGCGCAGCC
>PMLN01000246.1 GCA_003158885.1 Anaerolineae bacterium | reverse complement strand
AAGATCAGCAGTGAGATTTCCTGACTTTGCAAAAGCCATGCAAAGAACGCTAAGTTTCTTTTTTTCTTCGCGGCCGCCTGCCCTCGTCCTTTGAGGGTAGCGCCCTTGGCGGTTCGTTCTTTGACCTGACAAAGCCATTAGCTTGAAGGCAATGCTTTTGCGTAGGCGGCGATGATCGTATCCCAGATGGCGTTCATTTCCGTGTCAAGCGTTTGAAATTCCGGGTGAGCCGCATGCCATTGGATCGAACGGCGCACACCTTCCGCCCAATTTACTTCACACTGAAAATCAGGAACCAGGCGCTTGATCCGGGAGTTATCGAAGACGGCGCTGTTGGCTTTATCGCCGATCAAACTGCCGACGGCGTCAGGCCAATAGGCGGCGATCAAATCCGAGGGGATATGCACGATGTTCGGCTGGAGGCCAAGGGCTTTGTACACTTCGAGATAGATTTGATCCCAGGATAAGACTTCATCCGAGGTAATGTGAAAGGCCTGTCCCAGCGCCTTGGGATTGCCCAACAAACCGAGCAGGCCTTTGGCAAAATCGGCATTCCAGGTCAGCACCCACAGGGAGGTGCCGTCACCGGGGACGATGATCTTTTGGCCGCGCTTCATGCGGTCGATGGCCGTCCACGGATACGCCCAACTGTTCACGGAAAGCGGGATTTGCGAGGGGCCATACGTCAACGAAGGGCGGATAACCGTCACCGGGAAATTCTCTTCACGGAAGGCTTTCATCAAAAGTTCTTCGCAGGCAATCTTGTCACGTGAATATTGCCAGAAGGGATTTTCAAGGGGCGTCTCTTCGGTGATGAGATAACCCTTGGGCGGCTTTTGATAGGCGGAGGCAGAACTGATAAAGACGAATTGATCCGTCAGCCCGCGGAAAAGATCGATATCGCGCTGGACGTCCTCCACAGTAAAGGCGATAAAGTCCACCACCGCGTCAAAATGGCGACCCGCCAAGAGCGCGGAGAGACGCGAGGCGTCGGCGTGAACATCGCCTTGCAGCAAGGTCGCGCCTTTGGGAAGAGGATGTTTGGCCGAGACGGAACGATTCAAAATGAATAATTGGTGTCCGCGCGCCACGGCCAGCTCGGAACAAGCCGAACTGATCAGACCGGTACCACCGATGAAGAGAATTTTCATAAATGCCTCTCACTTCTGAAAATGATGAGATTGCTTCGCTTCGCTCGCAACGACATGATGCAACGGGAGATTGCTTCGGCGCCTGGTTTCGATACGGTCGGGAAAAATACCCGCCCTACTCAACCATCGGCGACCTCGCAACGACATTATACAACAGGAGATTGCTTCGCTTGGTTTCGATACGCCCGAAGAACACGGGCTACCCTTCGATAAACTCAGGGCATCGCTCAACCAGCGCTCGCAACGACATACTCAACCCTCGCCCATTTCCGGCGCGGGTTCAGGAGCGATATTACGGCGGGCGAACAAACCCTCCGCCCAGAAGAGGATCAAACCCGCCCAAACCAAACCAAAGCCGATGAGACTGTGCTGTGTGAAAGGTTCCTTGTACACCAACACGCCCAGGAGAAACTGCATGGTCGGATTGATATATTGCAGGATGCCGATGGTCGTCAACGGAACGCGCGGCACAGCGGCTGAGAACAATAGCAGGGGTATCGTAGTGACCAGCCCCGCGCCAACCATCATCCAGTTTTGAAGAGGGCTGCTGTGAAGAAAAGCGCCCTGCCCGGTCGCATTGCAAAAGATCAGATAGCCAAGGGCGGGCACGAACACCAACCCCGTTTCAAGAGTCAGGCCATACAGCGAATTGAGCGGCGCCGTTTTCTTGACCAGCCCATAAAGTCCAAAGGAAAAAGCCAGCGTTAACGCGATCCACGGAAGCGATCCATATGTGACCGTAAGATAAATCACGCCAACGGCCGCCAGCGCGATCGGAAGCCATTGAACCGGGCGCAGGCGTTCGCGAAAGATCATCACGCCCAACAGAACACTGAACAAGGGATTGATGTAATAACCGAGGCTGGTCTCGACCACATAGTTATGGGTGACTGCCCACACATAGGTAAACCAATTGACCGTGATCAACAAGGCAGCGATCAGATAAATGCGGATCGTCTTGCCGTTGAACGCCAGGGAACGGAAATTCTTCCATTGACTCGTCACCAGGACAAAGAGCATGAGCAGGATGAACGACCAGCCAATGCGGTGTCCGATCAATTGAAGCGCATCAATCGATTCGAGTTGTTTCCAATAGAGAGGGAAGAGTCCCCACATGATATAGGCGGCGATGGCATAAAGTATGCCTTTGTTTCTTTCCATGAGTCTCCTATGGCGAGGGTATCTAAATCAGAGAGGGTCAAATTTTATTGCAGGCTCTAAAAAGCAAAGCAATCCCTGAATCTTACAGGAGATTGCTTCGACGTCGGGTTTCGACCCTGAAAGGGCGCAGGGCGTTACGGTCGGGAAAAACACCCGCCCTACCCTTCGATAAACTCAGGGCATCGCTCAACCACCGACGCCTTCGCAACGACATCCTGATTTTTCAACACAGAGTCCACGAGCGCTTTGCGTGCTTCGCGAAGCGCACGGAGAAAAAAGAAAAAAACTCTGTGTTCTTCGCGACGTGTACTTGGTGTTCTTCCAAGCAAGCACGCAAAGCGCCGTGATCTCTGCCTGCACTTGGTGCAAGTACAAGCGTGGTGAACAATTCGGAAGCCCACAAAATTAACCACTTTCCTTGTGGTTTCGACAAGTATACCCCAGCGCTCCCATGCTATACTTGAAGCAGACTGGACAAATCAGCAGCCATGACTTCAAGAGAAGGCGTTCCTTTTTTGACGGATCCCAAAGGCCAGGAACATCGCCTGGAAACCGACATCACAACCATCGGCCGGGCGGTCGAAAACAGCATTGTGATCACCAGCAAACGCGTCTCGCGCGAACATGCCCGTGTCTGCCGGGAGGGACGACATCTGTATCTCGAAGATTTGAGAAGCTCGAACGGCGTCTTCCTCAACGAAGAGCGCGTCCTGAACCGCATGGAATTACGCGACGGCGACCGGATCCACATTGGCGATGTGACCTTTGTCTATCACGACCCTGAGACGACCAGCGTGAACAGCAGCCCCTTTCCCATGCTTGAAATAGACGCGGCGGCGGGCGTGGTGCGCGTTAATCGAAAGTCCGTGCCGCTCTCGCCCAAGGAATATCTTCTGCTGTCGTATCTGCATGAACGCGGCGGCCAGGTCTGCTCGAAAGACGAGATCGGCCGCGCCGTCTGGCCGGAATATGAGGCGGGAGGAATTTTCGATTACCAGATCGAAAACCTGGTGCGAAGACTGCGCACACGTTTGGAACCCGATGCTTCAGAACCGCAGCTTCTGATCACCGTGCGCGGGCTGGGATATAAACTGAACGTAAAAGAATAAAGCCAATTTCATAACCAACTTTCAGCCCATTGTTAGGCAACGGATAGGTTGAATCGCACATTATCCATTATCATCCATCACAGAGAACGAAACCATGTCACCCATATCCCTTGAAGGAAAGACCCTCGGTAAGTACCAGCTGCTGCAACCGCTTGGCCGCGGCGGGGTAGCCCAAGTCTATAAAGCCTATCATCCGCAGCTTGACCGGTACGTTGCGATCAAGATGCTGCGCCCCGACCTGGTTGAAGAAGAAGAATTCCTGGCACGCTTCCAGCGTGAAGCGCGCTCCGTGGCGGCACTGCGCCATCCCAATATCGTTCAAGTCTATGACTTCGATATACAAGAAGACCAGTATTACATGGTCATGGAATTGCTGGAAGGCGACACCCTGCGAACCGTCCTCAATTCATACCGCACCGCCGGACAAAAAATTCCAACCGGCCACATGCTGAGAATCCTGCTGGATATATTATCCGGTCTCGACTACGCCCACCGGGAAGGAATCATCCACCGCGACCTCAAGCCCACCAACATCATGCTGACCAAGGGCGGACAAGCCGTTCTGACGGATTTCGGCATTGCGCAAATCGTGGGCGGCACGCAATATACCGTATCCGGAGCATTAATGGGCACGCTCAGTTACATGGCGCCTGAACAAGGTCTCACCGGAAAATGCGACGCGCGCAGCGACATCTATTCGCTGGGCATCGTTTATTACGAGATGCTCACGGGCCAGGTGCCGTTCGATGCAGATACACCGCTGGCGATCCTGATGAAGCACGTCAACGATCCATTGCCGCTCCCCCATCGCCTGGATGCAAATATCCCCGAGCCATTGGAGCGCGTTGCATTAAAAGCGCTGGCAAAGAAACCGGAGAACCGTTTTCAGGACGCGCAAGCGATGCTGACCGGCCTGTCGGAGGCCGCGGCACAAATCGGAGTCCAGGTTCCCGAGGCGCTGCCGCACCTGATCAAGCCGGGACCGGCTTCCGTATCCGAACCGGTTTCCATCTTCTCCGGCAACGCCCGCCAAAATATCACCGACAGATATTTCGAGAAGGACAATACAGACACCACACTTAAGCCGCATCATCCATTACAAGTTCCACAACGGCTTCACAAGCTGTTCAGAATCCCGCCGCAGATCACCGAGCAGGATGTGCCCATCGAACACGTAACAAGAGGCGTACTCGCGGCAGTGGTTGCGCTGATCCTGGTCAATTTGTGCGGGGTATGGACCAGCGGCATCACACAATGGAGTTTCTTTGCCTACGCCTGGCCGATGGAACTGGCCCTGGTCAGCCTGATCCTGCTGGCATTGACAGTAAGCCTGGCTTCCGCCTGGCTGCTGATACCGGGCGGCATCGTGCTTGGAAACGCGGCGATCTTCACTTACTTTGCGTTGACCGGCCGATGGAGTAACTGGTCATTCGTCTGGCCGCTCGAGCCGGCCGTGCTGGCAGCCTTCATTGTCATTCCCATCCTGCTCGGTTTAAGCGGGCTGGAGGGACGCTGGATCAGCCGCAGCGTAGGCCGCATCCTGGCGCCCGTTACCATTGCACTTGTCGTTCTATTGATCGCTGCTTCTGTGTTACTGACCATCAAGCGCTAGAAGTATCACACTCATCCAATTTATGAATCCCTCTGGCAGAACATTCTCCCCAGAGTGTTATTCAACGCGTCAAAAATAAAATGTTTGGAGGCAAATATGCAAAAGAAAAGTTCTCTCTTCGTCGGCCTGTTCCTGATCCTGCTGGGGATTCTCTCCCTGGGCGGGAACCTCGGAATGATCTTGAGCAGGCAAGCGCCGCACAGTTTCTTCCAGTTGTGGCCGGTCATCATCATTGGGATGGGATTGCTGTTCGTCATGCCGCCCCTCTTTATCCCGCAAAACCGCGGCCTGGGCGGGTTGTTCATCCCCGGCCTGCCAATATTAGTTACAGGCGGCATCCTCTTTGCCGCGAGTATCTCCAATCAGTGGAGCATCTGGGGGACCCTGTGGCCGCTGGAGGTGATCGGCGTGGCGCTCGGCCTGGCATTGGCTGCGATTTTCATCCGCGTCATCTGGCTCGTCATCCCGGCTTTAATCATCGGGTTCGTTGGGCTGGCTTTGCAATTTACCGCCATGACCGGTCTGTGGGCCAGTTGGGCCATCTTGTGGACTTTCGTGCCGCTGGCCCTGGGATTGGCATTTCTCATCATCGGCATCAAGGAGCGCCTGAGCACACTGACCATCGTCGGCATTGGATTTTGCGGATTTTCCGGCCTGGCCTTTGCGGGTCTTTCAGTATTCCCGGTTGCTTTGAAATTCGCCAACCTGATCGCGCCCACGTTCGTGATCCTGATGGGAGCCATACTCATCGCCGTTGCGTTCTGGAAACAGGACAAATCCGGCGAAGTAAAGCAAACCCCAAGCGAGTAAAGCTTTTAGCAGCCGCGAATACAAATCCCAGGATAAAACAAAAGGTTACGCAGGATGATTCCGTCTGCGTAACCTTGATTGGTAAATGGGGAACCGTTATTCGTTATTCGTTATTCGTTATTCGGAAATCGGGATTGGGGGTGGCTTTCGCAAAGCCGGGAATCTTTTCCACAGATTAGTATTACAGCGCAAGGTTGTTGTCTTCGTTCGGGCGAGGAATGATCCCCCATCCCCGTCGCCTCCGGCGTGCTTCGCGACCATCCCCAACAAGCGGGGAGGGGAGAAGAAGAAAGTTGTCTGACATTGCGCTGTAATGTTAGCAACCGGTTTATTAAATCCGTGCGTG
>PMLN01000391.1:3583-4386 GCA_003158885.1 Anaerolineae bacterium | reverse complement strand
GGAGCATCATTGATGCCATCGCCTAAAAAGCCAACAACGTGACCCTTGCTCTGCAAGGCGCGGATAATCCGTTCCTTATGCGATGGGGAAAGCTTGGCAAAGATCGAGACACGCTCAGCCAGCACAGCTAACTGTGTATCATCCATTCCTTCAATTTCACTACCGAGCAGGATTCGATCTACAGGCAGACCCACCTTTTGACTAATGTTGCCAGTGACAATATCATTATCGCCGGTCAATATCTTTACATTGACATTATTGGCATGAAGTTTACTCAACGCCTCGGGCGCGGTAGCCTTGGGTGGATCCAGGAACGCCAAATAACCCAGAAGCGTCAGGTTTGATTCGTCTTGAACCGTATAATGCGGTTCGTCGGGTCCATTCGGGAAGACGCGATAAGCCACAGCGATCACGCGGAAACCTTCAGAGTTAAGTTGTTTGATGCGTTCTTTGCGATGCTCGTCATGTTCGGGTGTTACTTCCAGGACCTCGCCATTTACCTCAACATGCGTGGAGAGATGCATGATCTCTTCGACTGCACCCTTGCAGATCAGGATATGCCGCTCCTGGTTGTCTTCCACGATCACCGACATACGCCTGCGCTGGAAGTCAAAGGGCAATTCGTCAACCTTTCGATACAGTTCATCCACCTGCAAATCATCATTTAAATTGACATGGGTGAGAATAGCTTCATCCAACAGGTTCTTCAAGCCAGTCTGATAGTAGCTATTCATATATCCGTAGTTAAGCACGCGCCCGCTGGTATTCCCTTTCACATCCAAATGCTTTTCAAGGACGATTTT
>PMLN01000391.1:0-3530 GCA_003158885.1 Anaerolineae bacterium | reverse complement strand
GCGCCTTTGGATAAGTTGACGGTAACGATCATTGGCAGCATTTCCGGCGTCAAACCAACTGCGACCGCCAGCGCAAACAAAAAGGCTTCCAGCCAATTCCCCTTGCTTATCCCATTGAAAAGGAAAACGAGTGGAACCATCACGGTCATAAAGCCAATCATCAGCCAGGTAAAACCATTAACACCTTTATCAAAGCTGGTGAGCTGACGCTGCCCGACAATGCTTCCAGCCAGCGACCCGAAATACGTTTCACTTCCGGTTTGAATGACGACCGCCGTGCCAGTTCCGCTTTCAACGTTGGACCCCATAAAGCACACATTTTGCATCTCAAGCGGATTTTGGTGGTTTTCATTTACAGCGACAATTCCCGGTATCTTTTCCACCGGCATCGACTCGCCAGTGAGCGCGGCCTGATTAAGAAAGAGGTCTCTCGCTGAAAGCAGGCGTACATCTGCCGGGCTCATATCCCCGGCAGAGAGAAGAACAATATCACCAGGCACCACATCTTTCAATGCAATTTCCTGACGTTTGCCATCACGCATAACGGTGGCCGTGGTGCTGACCATCGCCTTTAGCTTTGCTGCCGCCGAATCAGCGCGGCTTTCCTGAACGTAACGCAGAACCATTCCGAGCAAAA
This sequence comes from Anaerolineae bacterium, assembly GCA_003158885.1. Classification (GTDB taxonomy): domain Bacteria; phylum Chloroflexota; class Anaerolineae; order Anaerolineales; family Villigracilaceae; genus Fen-1038. Next base: position 2,893 of record PMLN01000391.1, on the reverse strand, counting down.
CCATTATGAAAATTACAACCGTGCCAGGAACGTCGCCTGTAATAAATGTGACGATTCCCAACACCGTGAGTAATATCACCAAAGGGTTTTTGACATTGTCCCAAAGACGCATGAGCAAGGTCTGATGTTTTTCTTTTGCGATCTCGTTTGGACCATATTGTTCAAGGCGAGTTTCTGCTTCTTCGCTGGTCAATCCCCGTGGGGTTGTATTCATTTTTTCAAGGACAGCAGACGCCTCCACCTGGCCGCTTTCCATCAATTTCTTGGAGACTTTAATGCCATTCCCTCGCGTAAACACGGAGAGAGGAGTTGAATTGGCAAAAATTGTTGTAAAGATGCCCATCACGAACCTCCATAAGTCTATTTCAGCTATAAAGATTTTTGCCGGGGTGAAATCTGTTATAAAAACAAAAACCACCTTGGATTAATCTCCGAAGGTGGTCGACTGGTCAAAGATACAAGCCGCGTTCCGCTCATCTGCGATGCAGATCATCCAGGAAATGATCGTGAGGTGGAACGCGCAGCAAGTCATCATGAACGAGTCGAGTTTCGGAGAATATAAGCGGAATCGAATCATCGCCCGATCTACTTCCATCGGCATCCATAACGATCACCTCCTTTCGAACCTGCGCGAGATGTGTACTCATAGAACCATGCGACTTATACCCCTGCAATTAACATTCCGTCAAGGGTTCAGCACTGACAAATTGGAAATGAAAAGAGACAGGAGGACAAAAGAATCGTTGCCAACCTGATGTGGCGACGATTCTTTATCAGCGAATTTTGAACATCTGCATCAATTTCATGGCGAGGTTCAAATCGCCGGCCAGTTTGAGCTTGCCCTCCATGAAAGCCTTCATGCCGTCCAATTCGCCGGTGAAGATCTTGACGTAATCCGAGGATTCGGCGGTCAAGGTCATCTTCGGTGAAGCCGCCTCGCCCTGCGCGACCGTGCATTTGCCGTCCTTGATGGTTGCGTACCAACTCCCGGCTTCCGCGCCGGTGAATTTAAATTGGATGACGGCATCCAACCCGACGGCTTTCTCCGGCAAAAACGCGCCCGGCATTTTGGACATTAGATCAGAAATTGTAAGAGGCATTTCAATTCTCCTTTTAATTTAGGCCTGACAGGTTTCCTCGGAGCGAACCTGTCAGGCCTTATTGATTATTGTAGATTTTCAAAGATGGCTGCGGCGCCCATACCGCCGCCGATGCACATCGTCACCATGCCATACCTGGATTTACGGCGTCCCATTTCATAAATGAGCTGGGTGGTCAATTTTGCACCCGTGCAGCCAAGCGGATGACCCAGGGCAATCGCTCCGCCGTTGACGTTGACCTTGCTCTCATCAAGCTCGAGGGTCTTAATCACCGCCAGCGACTGCGCCGCAAAGGCTTCATTCAACTCGAAAAGATCGATATCATTCACGGATAAGCCCGCCAGTTTCAAGGCCTTGGGAATTGCAACAATGGGGCCGATGCCCATCAATTCAGGAGGAACGCCGCCGACGGCAAAGGAAACGAATCTCGCCAGCGGCTTCAATCCCAATTGGGCGGCTTTCTCCGCCGACATCACCACCACACCCGCGGCGCCATCCGACATTTGCGATGAATTGCCAGCCGTGACCATTCCGCCCTCCTTAAAGGCCGGCTTCAGCTTGGCAAGCGCTTGAAGCGATGTATCCGCGCGCGGGCCTTCATCGCGTTTGACGACAAGGGACTTCTTGACCGGCTTTTCATCGGCATCGAGTTCGGTGAGTTCCACATCCACCGGGACCAGTTCAGGATCGAAGAGACCAGAGTCAACAGCCCTGGCAGCCTTCTGATGACTTTTGAAGGAGAACTCATCCTGATCTTCCCGGCTGATCTCATATTTCACAGCCACATTCTCAGCGGTCAAACCCATATTGGTGTAATAATGCGGCAAGTCCTGGGCAAAGTATGGGTTGGGCGAAAACTTATAGCCAAACATCGGCACCAGCGACATCGACTCCACGCCGCCCGCCAGCGCCGTTTCGATCTGTCCGCTTTGGATGGCATAGGCGGCATGCGTGATGGCCTGAACGCCCGAAGCGCAATAACGATTAATGGTTTCCGCCGGGACGGATTGCGGCAAGCCGGCACGCAAAGCGATCATACGCGCCATGTTCAGTCCCTGCTCGCCCTCGGGGAAAGCACAGCCGAGGATCACATCCTCAATATCGGCAGGATCGAGATTTGGCGTCCGCTTCAATAAGGCCTGGATCACAGTGGCGGCCATCTCATCGGGACGAACGGTCGCCAGTCCGCCCCGTTTGGCTTTCCCAATCGGAGTCCGAGCAGCGGTTACGATCACTGCATCATGAGTAGTCATGTTATTTCTCCTTTTTGTACACGGATTACACGGATTTCACGGATAGTCACGGATTTTTTATTTTTTCGTCCAACGCAAAGAGCCTTTGCGTTCATTATCGAAGACTTTGCGTTTGAAGGTTGCTGATTTCCCAAAGTTCATCACGTAGCCGACTTCGATCTCAGTGGCTTTGAGGTAATTTAGAAGTTGTGCCTCGTGCTCATCAAGGATGGAATTTACCGACTTCAATTCCAGCAGGATAACTTCGTTGACAAGCAGATCAGCAAAATATTCACCTACCACTTGTCCGTGATAATAAACCTTGATCGCAACCTGCTCATCCACCTTCAACCCAATTTCACGCATTGCAATCCCAAAAGCTTTTTGATAAACCTTCTCGCTGAATCCGTATCCGAGTTCGGTATGAACTTGATAAAAGACTTTAATAACCTTTTCGCTCAAGTCAGAATGCTTACCCTCGAATATTTTCTTTTGTCCTGCGGTTTGCATTTGCATGAAGTTTTCCTCTGCGTGAAAAAAAGAAGTCCGTGTTACTCCGTG
>PMLN01000157.1 GCA_003158885.1 Anaerolineae bacterium | reverse complement strand
ATCACGGCAACTCCTGGAGAGCCACCTTAATTGCTTGCAAGTTTATGCTCTCGACGGGGACCCCGCCGCCGAGGACGGCGGCTTTAGCAAGAGATGGAAGCTTTAGTAAGAGATGGCGGCTTTAGCAAGGATTATTTGTCAGGCGAATTGTGTCAACAAGAATAGTTCCGTTCGCGAAGGTGCGACGAACCCACTGCGTTACAGCAGTCATTAAGTCTGAGGTTAATCATGCTTGATGATTTATGCGCCCAGTTCAAACGGGGGTGTGTTGAATATCTTATCCTGCGCTAAAGAGATTTTACCAGCCTTACCAGTCCCTCTGTTATTTTTTTCATCACTTCATCCGGCATACCGTCTACGGCTTTGGATTGGAGGCGGGTGTCAATCCCATCATTGACATAATCCACAACCACCAGCTTGCCTTCGCTTGTCAGGGCAATCTCGGTGGAGAACCAATCGAGTTTGCAGACGCGGGCGATTCGTTCCGTGACCTCGCGCAGCCGCTCCAGTTCAAATAGTTTTTCCTCATCCGGTGTCAGCACGGCATACACATGCGTGGACGGATTCCACCAACAGGGAATGCAGCTACCTGCCACATAAAAACATCGGAACCACGCCGTCCTGCCCGACAACAGACGCGGCTGGATATAGGCCTGCGCAAGATATTTCTGAGCAGGGAATTGGAGACGAGCGCAGCGAATATCATCCAGCGTGGAGGCGTTCAGCATTACGCCTTCACCGCCTCCGCCGACGGCCGGTTTGAGCACAAATTTTTCCCCGAGCGGTGCCAAATCCAGGGCAGGCAGGATCGGTTGATCCACAAAAGGCGCGATCAGGATCGTGTAGGGAGTATCGACACCGGCCTGGATCAGCTCCAGGTGCATGGTGGCCTTGTCTTCCGCCCAATGAGAAATCTCCAGGGGATTGATCCGACGCAGGCGATTCGCTTTCGCAAAGCGGCGGACAGGCTCAAAGCGCAGATCATCACTGGCGCGATCGAGCAGGGTTCGAAACCCGGTTTGATTGGAATAGATTTCAGTGACGGAATCTATAATATTGCGCGGCGTAATTTGCAAAAGGGTCAGGCCATATGTAGAACAAGCTTGCTCGATGTACCGGGCAAAATCGTCGTCGTATTGCCAGTACCATGAAAGGCAAAGATCATAATCAGGCATGAATTGATTATAAACGGCTATATTGTTTTATGACATCTTTCAGTTCATCATGCGGCAAGGACTTGACCGTCAAGCCGGCGCGGCCGGTCATGGTTTCCGCCGCGATCAAGGCGTTGACGATGGCTTCTTCCGTGGCATAGGCCGTTGCAGATAAGATTGGATCGAGATGATCGTTGGCCAGGGATTCGATCACCGCAATCCCCGAGGCCGGGCTGGCTGCGCCGCGGTTGGCGGTTGAGAATGCCAGGAAAATATCCCCGCTGCCATTTCCGCCCAGCGAGCCAGTGCGCGCCATTCCAATGGTGGCGCGCTTCGCCAGCCTTTTGAGTTGGTGCGGCAGCAGGGGGGCATCCGTTGCGATGATCACAATCAACGAGCCATCATCCTGGCGGAACGGGTTCTCGCCATTCGTGAACGGCGCGTCCGAAGTGAGAACCCTGCCAACAGGCGCACCGCTGATGGTCAATTGAAAACGGCGGCCAAAATTCGCCTGAACCAGCGCAGCGACCATCCAGCCTCCGAGTTGATCGGGCAGTTTGCGGGAGGATGTGCCGGTGCCACCTTTGAATTCATAACAAATCATGCCTGTGCCTCCGCCGACGTTACCCTCGGCGATGGATCCGCCGGATGCCGATTCCAAGGCGTTCCAGACGTGTTCCGCTTTGACGTGAAATCCGTTCATGTCATTAAGCCAGCCATCTGCGGTTTCACCCACCATGGGGCATGACCATTTTTGAAAGATTGCATCCTGTTTGGCCTGCCAATCCACGATCGTATCGCGAACCATGCCCACGCTGTGTGTATTGGTGATGCCAATAGGCCCTTCAAGGAATCCGCCTTCTTCGATCCAGGCCGCACCGCTCATTTCTCCATTGCCGTTAAAGGCAAAATGGCCCGCGTATACCGGAGCGTGATCGCGCCGGCCGCGCGGGTGAATCACGGTGACACCGGTGCGCGTGCTTTGTCCCTCGATGAGGGTTGTATAACCGACTTCGATCCCCTCAATATCCGTAATGGAATTCAGTGAAGCGGGCCTGCCTTCAAACGAAAGCCCGAGTTCACGAGCGCGTGGTTTGTTCGTCATAGCCAGATTCTCCAAAGATCAAATTTCCATAATTTTACCCGGCGAACCGGAAAAGCCTGATCCCAGTAAGGTTTTCTCAAGATCGGAGGACGAACCGCAAAGCTCGCGAAGAGCGCGAAGAAAAAACAAGAATCTTAACGAACTTTGCGTGCTTCGCGTTAAAAAATGCCAAAGCATAGATTCACCATGGACTTTGAGAAGGCCATACTGATTCCCGAAATATGCCCTGGCGCGATTTCGAAAAAGTGATATAGTTAGATATTGAAACTATTAGAAGGGCTTATCATATGGAAAAACTGGACGAATGCGCCCGCCAATTACTCGACACGGCACCGCAAATCATGCGCTCGATCCGCGCGGAGATGCGCAGCCATCGCGGTCATGATCTATCCATCCCGCAATTTCGCACGCTGACGTTTATCCACCAAAACCCCGAGGCTTCGTTATCCCCCTTGGCGGAGCACCTCGGGTTGACCCTGCCTTCCACTTCCAAATTGGTGGATGGACTTGTGAATGAAAAAATCATCAGCCGCCGCGAGTCCAAGGAGGACCGACGGAAGCTGACGCTGGCTTTAACGAAAAACGGAGAAGATATTCTGCGTGCGGCGCGTGGTGCCACACAAAATCGTTTGAAGGATATTTTGCATGAACTGCCGGCGGATGAGTTATCCGTCATCCTGCGCGCCCTGAATCTCCTGCAGCCCTTATTCATGAAAGGAATGAAAGAAGCAAAAACCCATGTCCCTGCCCATTCTTGAAACCCGTTCTTTAACGCGCCGTTTTGGCACGCCGGCTGCAGGTGATCTCGCGCATCAACCCATTGACCTATGAAGTGGATGCATTGCGCGGGCTGATGCTGGCCATTGCAACCACCGTCCTGGTGATCATATAATACCCACGGTCACAAATTGTGCTATCCACCTTCTGAAAAAGCGCAATTTGTGACCGAGTGCGGTATAGGTTCCATTCTCCACCCGCGTGTGGTGGTATAAAGCAAGGTACGATCAAATATAACCGTTGAAAAAACTTGCCTTCGCAACCTGTGTTCGAAACGCAGGCTCGCAAGCGCAAGTTTTGGATTCTCTGGAGTAAATCCTTTTGGAGGAACCCATCGAACAAGAACCACCGTTTGAATCGCCGGATGAAACGAAGCGCCCCAGCAGCTCGCCGGAAGCCTTCGCGGCCCTGCGTCATCGCAATTTTCAACTTTATTTT
>PMLN01000257.1 GCA_003158885.1 Anaerolineae bacterium | reverse complement strand
AGGGGTTTTCTGCTCTCCGAGGACGAGAAGGGAGGTTTGTGGCCGTTTCGAGGATTCAGACGAGACTGAAAAATGTTGCGGAATTTAATAGCCTCTTGTGCTATGCTGTTGTAGGATGCAAACCAGAAAGCAATTTTGGATTGCAGGAGCGAAGATGAGCGGAATGGCAAAGGCGGAACGGTTAGAGGATATGAAGCGGCTTTACGTTCAGCGCGCCTTTACGGACGCGGAAATGGCCGAGCGCCTGGGCGTGGGGTTGAAAAGGCAATGACCACGCGCGGCAGTGAATGGAATTCATTCCTGCGAGTCCTTGCCATGCTCAGACGACTGATGGAGGGACCCGCCACCAACGAGCAATTAATTCAAGCTGTTCTGCAATCAGTGGGAACATCTGCCTATCCTGCATCCCCAACTGCCCGACAAGCAGCTTTAAAGCATGACCGAACCCATCTCAAAAAACGGTTGAAGGTGAATTATATTTATTTGCCGGAATCCCAACAATACATTTTGAACGATGCGGGGCCNNTCGACGAGTCAGCATTTCGCCTGAGATGCTCCATGCGTTGATGCTTCTTTCACGTCAATACGATAATGCTGTTGGAGAACAAGCCGGGGTGCGTGATCTCGTCCAACAAATCATCGGCTGGCTTTCGCCGGAACTAAGAATGAAGCTTGAGGATTCCAATGAGGCGGTAACCCTGGATTTTGAACAAGACGTGGATCGAAGTGTCATTTCGCCGCGCGTGCAGGAGAGAATTGAACGCGCCCTACACCAGCACAGGAAGTTGATGTTCAATTATCTTTCCCCGCGCCGGCCGGATCGAAAGGCTGTGTTCCACGAAATCGCGCCATATCAACTTCGTTTTCAGGATGGGCACTGGTATTTACGCGGTTACAGTCTGAACAATGCCGTGGAAAATGCCTCGTTTTTGCGCTTCCGGGTAAGCTACATTTTGGATGACGAGCATTTAGCCGTTTCACCCAGCAAAGTGGAAACGCGTCATCTGATGCCGCCGCGCTTTTCGGTTCAATATCTGCTTTTGCCGGAGGTTGGGCGCGGGGAAATCAGTCATCGTTTCCCTGAGACAAAGATCACACGCCATGATGACGGCAGCGCCGAGGTTCATGCCGTGACTGATGATATCTGGGATGCTGCCCGCACCTTGCTGGCTTACGGGGAGGCGTGCATCGTGCTTGGCGGTATTGAGTTACGCCGCGAGATGGAACGGCGGGTGAAAGGCATGGCTCGTAATTACGAATTCTATTCCGAGGGACTATGACGCGCATTACCTCACCAATTTTCCCGCTCGCAAGGGGTGGGGCATGTATGTGGCCTAGTCTCTGTTGTAAGATATTGTTACCCAGCCCACGGGGATCGTGATCGGGGGCGTGCTGGGCGGGAGTTTTGTCGTTATATCGTCGAGTGCTTAGTTGGTCATTTGCTCTTTGGTTGAGACATGAAAATTACAACACTACCTGTTTACTCAAAGTTGGCAAAGGATGAAGATATTCCTTCGGAAGTGCGCGCCAAACTCCCTGAAGGGTGGCATTTATCTCAACATCAAGTGGATACCTATCATGCACTCACCGAGAGCGATTACGATGTGATTTTCAATACTGCCATGACAGGTGATGGGAAGAGTCTGGCGGCGTATGCGCCTACTCTGGTCAATCCAGGAAAGCATATTTTTGCTATGTATCCTACCAATGAATTGCTCCGAGACCAGAGCAGACAATTGGAAAAATATTTGAAACAGTTCGGACGTTCCAGAGAAGAAATACCATTCGAGCCGTTGTGGGGTGCAGAGTTATCGCGCTTACAGGAAAAATTAAATCTGCGCACCCGTGATGTGATCTTGAAGGAAAGATTTGAGAATCTGAGTGTAATTCTCACCAACCCTGATATTTTCAATTTGGTGATGAATTACTATTATGGACAGCAAACACGTATTTTCACAGAACAAGAACTTCCTTATTCACTTGGCATCAATTTTGATTACTTCTTGTTCGACGAATTCCACATTTTCCAAATCCAACAGTTTGTAGCTGTAATGAGCGCGATGTTATATCTTCAAGTACAAATGCCTGGCAGACAAAAGTTCGTTTTCTCATCTGCCACTCCAGTGGATTTGTTGGACAAAATGCTGGAGCATAGCGACATTGCAACAAAAATCATAAAAGGTAGTTATACAGATACAGCCAGAGAAGGATATCGTCAAATTTTGTATCCATCAACGTTGTATTTTTACAAATTGAATGAACACTCGAACGCGGAAGCCTGGGTGCGGGAACATGTGACCAAAATTGTAAACTTCTGGAAATCCTGCAATGGACAAACAAAAGGCGCAATCATTGTGAACAGTGTTGCCACTGCACGGCGTATTGCCCGTTGGTTGGATAACGAATTGCGCCCCTATAACATCAGCGTCGGAGAAAACACCGGCTTGACCGATGAAATCCGCCGTAAAGACTCGCTTAAAAAAGATATTGTCGTTGGCACTTCCACGATTGACGTGGGCGTGGATTTCAATATCAATTTCTTGGTTTTTGAGTCGTTGAATGATGGTACGTTCCTGCAACGGCTGGGACGATTGGGTCGCGTGAAGCAGGACGAACCAGCCTTTCCAAAGTATGAGGCCCACGCGCTACTCTCTGGCAGAGCACCGTGGATTTATGCGAGGCTTGAACAAGCATTTCAAGATGGGCAAGAAGTAGAGCGTAGCGAGAGTTTGCGGAGTGTGATTCAATCTGCCTTCCCACAGGAGAATGACTTCAAACCTTATGTCAAACGATGGGGAATGCTCCAGCCGGCACATGTAATTGAAATTTTGCAAAGTCATAAAGATAGTTATGCCGATTTTGCCAGTCGTCTCAAAGAAAGTTTTGAGCGCGCCTTCGATGCTAGTTTTCAGAAGGCACATGGCAGGTATTGGCATATTCGCAAGGGTGAAGAGAAGGGCA
>PMLN01000374.1 GCA_003158885.1 Anaerolineae bacterium | reverse complement strand
CACGATGCCGCGTCCGCCTTTGCCGAGAACGCCTTCGCCATGCGCATCGTCCACCATCAATAAAATATCGTACTTCTTAGCCACTTCATAGAGGCCGGGCAGGGGAGCAATATCGCCGTCCATGCTGAAAACGCCGTCGGTGACGATCAAGGCGCGGCGGTAGGTTCCGGCATTTTCCTTGATGACCGCTTCGAGGGCGGTCGGATCGTTATGATCGTAGGGGATGATCTTTGCACCGGAGAGCCGGCTTCCGTCAATGATCGAGGCGTGATTCAAACGGTCTGAAAAAATCACATCTTCTTTTGCGACCAATGCCGGGATCGTCCCCAGGTTGGCGGCAAAGCCGGATTGAAAAGTGATGACATCTTCCGCACCCTTGAATTTTGCCAGGCGTTTTTCGAGCTCGATGTGCAGGTCGGTGGTGCCTGCGATCGTGCGCACTGCCGCCGGACCGACGCCATATTTCTTCGTGGCGTTTTTGGCGGCCTCCACCAACTTCGGATGGTTCGCCAATCCGAGATAGTTGTTCGAGCAGAAATTCAAAACATCCTTGCCGTCCACGACCAGGCGCGCACCCTGCGCCGAGCCGATCGTGCGGATGCGGTTATACAGGCCTTGATCTTTCAGGCCTTCGATTTCTTGCGTGAGCCAATCGAGTTTGGACATGGGAACTCCGTGAATAGGGGATGAGGAATAGTTTACAGATTATCTTCATTATAGGCCGGTTGAGACAAATGGACATAAACAAGTGTCACTTTTTATCAATGACACTTGCCTTAACTTTCTCCGCTCCCGGACGCATCTTCTGCCAATAGGCCCATCTCGGTCAGCGCGGCCATCACTTTGGCTTGTGCCCCCGCTTTGATAATGATGGAGGTTGGGCCAAGCGGCTCACCCAAAAACCGTGCCGCTTTCGATTTTCGCAGCTCTTCCAGGACTTCAGGCCTGCTGACCTTTAAAATGACCTGGGTTTCAGCCCGGGCTTCGGTTCCATTGACTTCCCAGCGCTTGAGGGCTTTGACCAGCACTGGAGGAATCCCTGCATCGGAATGTTTTGCAAGCAGCGCCAATAGGTGTTCAACTTTCAATCCCTGCTCTTTGGCTTTGTTCAAAGAGCGGGGCGTGATCCTATATTTATATTCTTCCGGTTTGGTCTCGACGCTAGTGGCTGCCTGGCCATTCTCCCATTCACAAAATCTTGAGATTTGATAGCGTATCGCCCGCGGGGCATATCTTGGAACGGTGATCGTACCCTGGGAGGATACTTTCACCCTGGCATCTTCTGCCTTCGCCTTTAAGTTTTCAGAATTCAATAACCGGAACGCTGTGATATCTTTGCCGGCTTCCGGGCTTGCCAGTTCGACCATTCCCAGCCAGTATAAAATCTCCGTGATAAAGAAGCAGATTAGCGCGCCATCCACTTGGTCCCAATAGGCGAAGCCGCGCAGATATTGGCCGTCTGATTCGCGTTTGATGAACCATGAATCATAATCTCCGGCGGGGCGTTGAAAGTCGGGATATTTCTTTTTGATGTCGCCGATGAAGGTGCTCAGGTTCCACCACTTGTCATTGGGGATCGCCTCGAGCAGGTTCAGCAGGAATTCGCGCGTGACCTGCGGTTGATTTTTCCACTCGCCTTCGCAGGTGATACCGGGCATCATCCGCAATTCGTTGAAATATTCAGATTCCTGCCATGCTTCGATAAGCATTTTTCGCGCCTCGCCGCGCGCGGCTTCCAGAAAATTTCGCACAATTTCAGCTTGGGGTATGTTTTTCTTCAGTAACCCGGCAGCGTGTAAAAGAGGAATTAATTTTGGATCATGTTGTGGGTTGGATTGCGCATTTCCAGCGTGCTTTGCAAAGTCCAACTTGCCAAGGCGGAGCGCGGCTAATAAAGTTGTGGCATCGTCAAGAATGCGGTCGGTTGCGGGGATGGGATGGGCCTTTTCGCCCGGCGTCGCCCCGCGGCCAGCAGGTTCGCTTGTCGTGGAGGCATGGGTAAGCGGAGTTCCTTTATCCTTTGTGTTCTGCGATTCCGGGAACCTTTGGCTGACCAGTTCAAATAAATCGTCCGGGATGTACGCAAATTCCTGCGGTCCCTGTTCGGTATCGAAGAAGGCGCGCGCGATCAGGGCGTGATAAAACAGGGATTCAGTGACGGTCGCGGGTTTGAGGTGGGGGCGTTCGCGGTCGCGTTTGCCGGCGCCCATGTCGCGGATGTCTCCAAATTGACGGATGAAGATTGCGTAAGGAAGGCGGCCGTTTGAGGCGGTCAATGTACTCAGCGCCTCGCGCGCTTGAGGCGTTAGAAAATCCATTAATTCGAGGACCCGTTCAGGATCAAGGAGAGATGCGGTTAGTTCTTTGGCCGCCTCGTTCACATCGGAGGACTTGAGCTCGATGCCCCATAGTTCTGCAACGATACGCAGGTGTCCAAGATCACGACCAAGAAGCGAATGATAGATGTCAGGCATAAGAAAAAGGCGAGCACTGCTCGCCTTTTATTTTACCCGCGTACCACTTTCAGCGCGTTCGGTAGAATCTCGAAAGTAGCCTTCCGAAGATTGCTTCCGAAACTGGTGTAGATTTCGCCGTCGGCATGGATGTACATGGGAAGGTCGGCGGTCAGGCTCATTTTCCTGCATGACCCGAGTGTAACCTCCTTGAATTTTCCGTGCGTGCCTTTCATGACCTCCGGTACAATGCGAAGCATCATGAGACGGCTGACGTTCACGATCATCGCATAATGGAAAAGGCCGTCATCCACTTTCGCATCAGGCGCGACCAGAAATCCGCCGCCT
>PMLN01000024.1 GCA_003158885.1 Anaerolineae bacterium | reverse complement strand
GCTGCTGCGACGCTTTCACAGAGGTATATCAGCGATCGCTTCCTGCCTGATAAAGCCATTGATCTAATTGACGAGGCCGCCGCCCGGCTGCGCACTGAAATCGATTCCAAACCTCAGGCACTGGATGAAGTTGATCGGCAAATAATGCAACTTGAAATCGAACGTCAGGCGCTTAAAAAGGAAAAGGACAAGGCTTCAAAAGAGCGGCTTGGGAACATCGAAAAAGAACTAGCGAACTTGAAGGAAAAGTCCCACGAACTCCAAGCACGCTGGCAGACCGAGAAACAAGCCATTGCCGAATTGCGTACCACCAAGGAGAAGATCGAACAAACACGTCAGGAGATCGAACGCTCTGAACGCCGGTCGGATCTGGAAAAGGTCGCTCGCTTGCGCTATGGGACTCTGCCGGAATTGGAAAAGAAAATGGCGGACGGGGAACGCCGTATGAAAGAACTGCAATCTCAAGGCGGTGCTTTGCTCAAAGAAGAAGTGGATGCTGAGGAGATCGCCCAGATCGTTTCTCGCTGGACTCACATCCCAATCGCGAAACTTCTGGAAGGCGAGACCCAGAAACTNNGGCTCATTCATCTTCCTGGGTCCGACCGGTGTCGGCAAGACCGAACTGGCGCGCGCCTTGGCAGAGTTCATGTTCGACGATGAACGTGCAATGATTCGTATTGATATGAGCGAATATCAGGAGAAACACACCGTCAGCCGTCTGATCGGGGCGCCGCCGGGATACGTTGGCTATGAGGAAGGCGGCCAGTTGNNGTTGACCGAATCGGTTCGCCGCCGCCCATATTCTGTGGTTTTGTTCGATGAGATCGAGAAGGCTCACCCGGATGTATTCAATGTGTTGTTGCAATTGCTTGATGATGGCCGTCTGACGGATGGGCAGGGCCGAACGGTGGATTTTCGCAATACCCTGGTAATCATGACCTCCAACCTCGGCGGCGAACTATGGCTGGGCGGGAAAGCACTCAGTGTAACGCGCGACGCGATCACAAAAATCTTGCAGGTGCATTTCCGACCCGAGTTCTTGAACCGCATCGACGAGATCATTATTTTCCATTCACTGAGCCGCGCGGATCTGGTTCAGGTCGTGGAAATCCAGTTGCGGCATGTTTCAGCGCTGCTGGCGGAGCGCGGCTATCGGCTGGTCATCAGCCCTGAGGCGCGCGCCTACCTGGCCGAGGTGGGCTATGATGCTGATTACGGCGCCCGCCCCCTCAAACGGGCCATCCAGCGCGAATTGCAGGACCCACTGGCGGTCAAAATCCTGAGTGGCAAGTTCCATGAAGGAGAGACCATCCGCGTGGAACGCGGAAAGGAAATGTTGGAATTCGCTGGACTGGCATCGGATTAACTCGTGGCTCCATAGCGCCAGGGGACAGTACGGGAAGGCGTGAAGACAACGGCCGGGATTGTCGTATCCTTTTGGGCATGTGGTGCATTTGGAATCTTCCTCAAAATGCTGCATGGTCCACCGGACACAAAAAGGCATCTATTTTAGGTTATCATATGCTTTGCCCCCATATCGCGTTCCACATGCCTGGAGTTTTGTATCATGTCACTTGCTAACCTCATTCCCACGCTGCAACTCTCAATTGGTCCTGTGATCCTCATTTCAGGGATCGGTCTGATTTTACTGAGCATGACCAACCGCTTTGGGCGAGTCATCGATCGGGCTCGCCATCTGACTCGCGATCTCCACGGAGCCTCAGATGCCAATCGAGTAAGTATTCTGGCACAACTCCGGATTCTCTCAACCCGGGCCAGGCTCGTCCGAGCCTGTATTGCCCTTGCGGCAGTGAGCATCCTGCTAGCAGCCATCCTTATTATTAGTCTTTTCCTGGCCGCTCTATTTCAGCTTGGCATCGCAGCCCTCATCGTGGCGATATTTGTATTTTGCATGCTCAGTCTTATATTTTCACTGCTGCTCTTCATTTCCGATATCAACCTTTCCCTTAAAGCCCTCTGGCTCGAAATGCCGCCTGAAGGATATGGGAAAGCCTGACTTTTCATTGTAACGGTCTTGCTTCATGAGTCGCTAAATTCGATCTATCGATATCATGGGAAGGCAGGCTTTTAACGTAGTAGACCCTAAGAGACTGTTTAATAAGTTGCAAAGGCTCTGGAAAGAAATTGAGAAGTCGGGCAAACTTGCCTGATGACCAAATCAAACCAAGTCTACCCGACCGATCTGAATGATACCGAATGGGCGCAAATTGCGCCATACCTGCCTAAACCCAAGACAACCGGAAGACCGCGAGAGATAGCTTGGCGAGATATTATGAACGGCATATTCTATATGGTAAAGAACGGCTGTGTTTGGCGCGCCTTGCCACACGATTTACCGGCATGGCAAACGGTCTATTACTACTTCAGGCTTTTTCAAAAGGACCTGTCGTGGGAGAAACTCAATACAATCATTCGGGAACGAGTGCGAGTAAAAGCAGGTCGAGAACCACAGGCCAGTGCGATGATCATTGATAGCCAAAGCGCAAAAAGCGCCGAAGGTGGAGAAGAGATCGGTTTTGACGGCGGAAAACGGGTGAAAGGACGCAAAAGGAACCTGATTACAGACACCCTCGGGTTGGTAGTCCTTGCAAAAGTCACGGCGGCGAATGTACAAGATGTTCATGCTGGCAAGCAGACGCTCATGGCGCTAAAAGATAGAACAGAGCTAATCACACGCTTAAAGAAGATCTTTGCAGACGGTGGCTATCGAGGCGAACTGCTGGATTGGGTGATGAGCGAATTACATGCAGAGATGGAAATCGTTCTAAAACTGGGCGATCAAAAAGGCTTTCAAGTAGTACCCAAGCGTTGGGCGGTGGAACGCACCAATGCTTGGGTTTCTCGAAACCGCCGCATGGCAAGAGACTATGAGCGCCTGACGGAAACCAGCGAATCTTTCATCTATATCCTCATGATCCGTTTAGGACTTCGGCGACTCGCTCGCCCTCAATAGTTATTAAACAGTCTCTTAGGGTCTTCAAAAACCTTAGGGTCTAGTTTGTCGATCTTATAGTGGCTTTATCTCAAAGATATTCTGAGCGATGAAGTGTATAACGCCGTTGGCCAACCGCCTATACACTGACTGTGTTTACAGTTGCCTGTCCTAACAGGCGGCCTAATTCGATTTCCGCATCCGCCCGCGGGATGGACAGTGAAAATTTCCATTCGCCAACCAGTAGATTTCGGGCACGTTCCAGCACATCCTTATCGTTTTCGTTCAGCTGCTTCCGAAGTGCGTAGGAAGTGAGGTCGCGGATCACATGGCAGAGGGTTTCGACTTTACCGTCTGCCAATCCATTGTGCAACTGTGTCTTTCGTACGAGCCGGTCGTCCGACAGGGACTCGCCCGGCCCACTCAAAATAGCGAACAGCTTCTTAAACTTGCGCTCCGAGGTCGGGACGCGTAAACGGCTAAGCACCTTATCATCTGCAGGAACCCAAACGGTAAATTCCCGAATCTTCACCACATAGTAGAGCATGTTCTTACCGGCCATGGTCCGCTCCTCCAGACCGATGATCTCCCCAATGCCATGGCTCCAGTGAACGACTGGATCACCCACGCGAAAGTCCATTAATGCCTCCTTCGGCATGTTTGAAAAAGGTACAAAAAAGGCCAACCCTATAAAAGGACTGGCAGACTCAAATCACGATCCTGTAATATTTGATTTCATTATACCACTAATCTTGGGTGGCGGATCGCGCTGTAGGGATTTGACTAGGGCAATTGCATCTTACATCTAGACAATCCCATATTTGGGTATGGCTTACGCAAAAT